>NZ_JBFUHZ010000006.1:0-272802 GCF_056402135.1 Rhodococcus sp. P4_C10
GGTCCGAGCCCTGCGCCCCGGCCCCGGACAGGACGGTCGCGACCAGCCACGGGGCCGACGCGACGAGGGCCAGCGCGGCGGCGGTGAGCAGCCGCGGCGTCCGGGCGCCGCCGCCGCCGGGCAGTGCCAGCAGCACCAGGGCCACGGTGGTCGCGAGGATCGCGCCGGTCGGTGTCAGGCCGGCCGCGGCGAGTGTCAGGCCCAGCGGGCACCAGGCCCGCGGCGACCACGGCGCGGCGGACCGGCGCAGTCGCAGCGCGGCGAGCACCGTCCACGGCAGCGCCGCGTACCCGGCGAGCAGGCTCCAGTGCCCCTGCAGCAGCCGCTCCGCGACGTAGGGGTTCCAGATCGTCACCGTCGACGCCAGCAGCAGCGGCCCCAGCGTGAGGGTCGGCTGGGGGCACCCCTCGCTTGCGGGGGACAGCGCCGACACCATCCGGGCGGCGCCCCAGCCGGCCAGCCACAGCGACAGCAGGGTCAGCGCCTTGACCAGCAGACCGCCGTCGACCACGGTCGACGCCACCGCGAGCAACGCGTCCTGCGGGACCGCCCGGGCGGCCGCGTCCGTCAGGCCCAGCGCGGAGTCGGTGAGGTACGACCGGGGGGTGCTCACCGCGTCGCGTAACAGCAGGTAGCCGGGCCCGAGCAGCGGTCCGAGGACCAGGGCGGCCAGCACCAGGCTGTACGCCGCGGGCACGGCGTCGCGCGCGTCGAACCGGGCCCGGAGGAGCCCCGCGGGCCGCGCGATCATGTCCGCACCCTAACGGGTGCGATCATGGGCGGATGACACCTCGCCTCGCCACCCCGTCCGCGGTGGCGGGGATGACGATGGTGACGGTCGGCTCGATGACCGCGAACGTGGCGTCGTACCTGCTGGCCCTGCTCGCCAGCCGGCTGCTCGGGCCCGCCGGCTACAGCGAGTTCGCGAGCCTGCTCGCCGCGCAGCTGGTCCTCGCGGTGCCGGCCCTGGCCCTGCAGACCGTGGTCGCGCGGGAGGTGGTCCTCGGCGGCAGTGACGACGCGCTGCGCAGGCTGGGCACCCGGTGCGCGGCGATCGTCGCGGTGATCGCCGCGCTGCTGGTGGTCCCGGTCGCCGCGGTCCTCGACACCGGGGTCGGCGCGACCGGCGCCGCCCTGCTCACCGCGCCGATGCTGGTCCTGCTGGCCACCGAACAGGGGCTGCTGCAGGGCCGCGGCCGGTTCGGGGAGTTGAGCGTGGTGCTGGCCGCGGCGGGCCTGGCGAAGGTGGTGCCCGCGGTGGTGGTGCTCGCGCTCGGCGGCGGACCGGGAGCCGCGTTGGCCGCCGCGGCAATCGGGACGGGGACGGTGGCGGTCGGGGCACGGGTGGTGGCCGGCCGGGGCGCCGCCGCACCGTCCGGCGAGCGAGTGGCGGAGCGGGGGGACCGCCCGCTTGCGGGGGTGGGGGTCGCGGCGGTGCTGCGGGCCTCGCAGGTGCAGCTCGCGCTGATCGCGTTGTCGTCGGTGGACCTGCTGCTGACCCGGGTGGTGCTGGACGAGGCGCAGGCCGGGCAGTACGCGCTGGGCGCGGTGGCGACCAAGGCGGCGTTCTGGCTGCCCGCCGCGGTCGGGGTGGTGCTGTACCCGAGGATGGCCAACCCTGCGGACTCGGCGAGGGCGGTGCGGTCCGCGCTCGGCGTGCTGGTGGGGCTCGGGGCCGTGACGGTGGTCGGGGCCGCTCTGGTCGCGCCGCTGGCGCCGCTGCTGGCCGGGCAGGACTACGCCCCGGTGCAGGGGCTGCTGTGGGCGTTCGCCCTCGCCGGCGCGTGCCTGGCGGTGCTGCAGGGTGCGTTGCTGTCCGCGATCGCCCGCGAACGGACCCGGATTGCGTTGGTCGCGTGGGTGGGGCTGGCGGTGGAGATCGGGCTGATCCTGGGGTTCGTGTCGAGCATCCGGCAGCTGATCACCGTCGCCGTGGTGACCGCGGCGCTGACCGCCGCGGTCGTGAGCGTCGCGGCGTTGCGCTCCGCCGACTGATCGCCGACCCCTTCCTGCGTTCCCCAATGTCACATCGGGTGCCCGTGGGTTCCCCAATGTGACATTGGGGAACAGGGCGGGTGATCACAGCACCACCCCGACCGCGGCGAGCCGCTCCCGCAGCCGCGCCGGGTGGCTCCCGGGCCAGTACAGCCGCCCGCAGCCCGGGCAGCGGGTGAACGCGCGGTACTCGCGCGCGACGGCGTCCGGCACCCGGCCGAGTGCGGCCGCGCGGGGCACCCGTTCGAGTGGGCTGTTGCAGCGCGCGCACCGGGTCAGCGGCGAGATCCGGGACCACAGGTCGAAGCGGTCGAGCACCTCGCGCAGCTGCCGTCGCGGGTCGGTCTGGTGCACGAACGCGCCGTGCGTGAGGCAGGCGTGCTCGAGGAGTCCGACGTCGCGGGTCAGCACGGTACGCAGCTCGGCCCGCGAGATCTCGAGCAGTTCGTCGTCGCCGAAGTCGTTGCGGTACCGGCAGTCGAACCCGAGCAGACGCAGGTAGCCGGCCAGCCGACCCAGGTGCACGTCCGCGACGAACCGCGGCTCGCGCAGCGGCAGCGGCCGCAACCGGGTGACGCCGGTCAGGTCGAACCGCTCGAACACCGGGTACACCGCTACCCGCTCGCCGCCGCGCACCCGGTACCCGAACCCCACCGAGACGCCGTCCACGAGGATCAGGTCGACCTCGGTGTGCGGGACGCCCAGCGACTCGATCCGGTCCTTCACCGAGGGGGTGCCGTCGAAGGCGTGGGGGAAGGTCCGCCGGCGCAGCGCGGGCGCCAGGAAGTCGTTCAGCTCCTCGTAGAAGCGGAACTCGCAGTGGTGTCGGGGTGGTCGCATCGGCGTCGTCCCGGGGGTCTCGGGCGACCGGTCTCGACCGCCTCGTCCCGATTGCCAACGTACGCCCGCGGCAGAACGCGGAAGGCCCGCACTCGGTGTCGAGTGCGGGCCCTCTGCGTGGTTCGTCGAGATTACAGCCGGGTGGTCGGCGGGTCCTGCTCGCGCGGGTCGACGGCCGGGAAGACCTCGGTCTCGTCCGCGGTCCAGTCCTGACGGGGAATCATCTCCGTCGCGGGGTCCTGCGAGTCGTACGAGCCGTAGGTCGGCTCCGCGGCGTTGCCGGGCTCGGTGGGCACCGGGCCGGTCTCGGCGTTCTCGGCCGGGTCCTTCGGGCCGCGACCACCACGGATACCGAGGAAGATGCCGGCGGCCAGCGCGATCGCGCCGAGGATGCCGGCGATGATCGGCACGGTCCGGCCGAAGGTCGACAGCTTGTCAGCGCCGTCCTTCGCCTGTCCGACCTGGTACTCGATGGTCTCCTCGTTGAACGGCAGGGTCGCCTTGAGGACGGTCACCTCGGGGTTGTTCGCCTCGCGGGCGTAGTACTGGTACAGCTGCTCCTGGCCCTTGACGATGACGCCGGTGACCGGGTCGACCCAGACGTCGCGCTCGTTGGTGTACCAGCGGCTCATGGTGACCGGTGCCGCGCCGCCCGGGACGCCCCAGGTGTCGGCGGGGAGGCTCAGCTTGTTGGTCGCGGACGGTGCCACCTTGGAGAGGTCGACGGGGGCGACCTTCTGGTTGTAGTGGTACACCTTCAGTCCGTTGATCTCCGTCTCCTCGACGAAGTCGATGTCATGGGTGGAGCGCGCGTTCAGGTCGAAGTACGGGTACGCCTTCTGCTCCGCGTCGAACGGGAACTTGTACTGCAGCCCGGCGCGGTCCGGGATCTCCTTGGCGGGCTTGTCCGCGTCGATCTGGATGGTGCTGGTGCCACCCGGGATCGGCATCGAGCTGACGCGGTCGAGGCTGATGGTGTCCACGCTCGCGGTCAGCAGGCCGGTGTCGCCCTTCTTGTCGGTGCGTCGCACCGTCTGACCGGCCTGGACGGTGATCTCGTCCGCGTTCGACGGGTCGACGACGGTGACGTAGCGCTGCGCGACGATCGGCACGCCCGTGTCGACGACGGCCTTGCCCGCGGCCAGGGCCTTCGCGTCGAGCACGTCGCCCTTGCCCTCGGCGATCGTGGTGACCTCGAGGTCCAACGGGGTCTTCTTGAGCTGGCCCACGGTGTAGGTCGGGATCAGCAGAGCGGCCGCCAGTAGGAATGCGCCGAGCCCCACCAAGATGCAGGCGAGTGTCCTGCTCGGCCCTGAGCGTTCCGCCATACCGATTCTCCTTAGTCCTTCGTTGCCACGTCCCCGAGGCGGGGCCCGCAGGCCACGCCGAGCGAAGAGTGTCCGCACTGGGACACTCGGTGAGCCAGACAGTAACAGTGTCCAGCCCCGGATTGAGCTGGCACGCTCTATTTTGGGCACCGTAAGACGCGCCCGTGCGCGTGTGCGCCGCCGGTCCGGGGCAGACTGGACGCCAAATGGCTACCCAGGCAGCACTCGCGCAGCGCCCCACCTCGACCTCCCGGGGCTTCGTTCCCGCGCTCGACGGCATGCGCGGACTGGCCGCGGCCGCGGTCGTCGTCACCCACGTCGCCTTCCAGACCGGGGCCACGTCGACACCCGTCCTGGGCCGGGTGTGGGGCCGTTTCGACCTGGCGGTGGCGGTGTTCTTCGCGCTGTCCGGATTCCTGCTCTGGCGCCCGCACGCCGCCGCGGCCCGCGGACTCGGTGCCGCGCCGGGAACCGGCCGCTACCTGCTGCACCGCGCGGCCCGGATCCTGCCGGTGTACTGGCTGGTGGTGTGCGTGGTGCTGCTGTTCCTGCCGGGCGCGGGCGGCGGCGGGACGGTGTGGGCGGCGAACCTCGCGTTGCTGCAGGTGTTCGTCCCCCTCACCCTCACCGACGGACTCACCCAGATGTGGAGCCTGTCGGTGGAGGTGGCCTTCTACCTGTTGCTGCCGCTGTTCGCGTGGGCGATGGTGCGGCTGCGCGGGCCGTCCGCCCGGCTGCGGGTCCCGGTGCTGCTCGGTGTCGCCGCGCTCAGCCTGGCGTGGGGGTTTCTGCCGATCCCGACACCGGACGGCATCCACGCCGACAACTGGCTGCCCGGGTACCTGCCGTGGTTCGGCGCGGGCATGGTGCTGGCCGAGCTGGTGATGCTGCCGGACTCGCCGGTGCACCGGCTGGCGCGCCGACGCGGCCTGATGGCGACGGTCGCGGTGCTCGCCTTCGGGCTGGCCTGCACGGAACTGGCCGGCCCGGAGGGTCTCACCCGCGCGGCGCCCTGGCAGTACGCGACCAAGATCGCGCTCGGCGCGGTGCTGGGCTTCGCGTTGCTCGCGCCGCTCGTCCTCGACGGATCCCGCGAACACCGTTGGCTGGCCGGCCCGACCGCGCTGGCCGTCGGCCGCTGGTCCTACGGACTGTTCGTCTGGCACCTCGCGGTGCTCTCGATCGTGTTCCCCGTGTTCGGCATCGCGCCGTTCAGCGGCAGCTTCGTGTTCGTGCTGGTGCTGACGCTGGTGCTGAGCCTGGCGGTCGCGTCGGCCAGCTACGCGCTGGTGGAGGAGCCGGTGCGGCGTGCGCTCGCCGGCTGGTAGAGCCGGCGCCGGGCCGCCCGGGCCGCCCGCGCCGAGATCGGCAGCACCGCCAGGCCCACCGCGACCACCGAGACCAGCGCCGCCAGCTGAACCAGGGCCGAGTGCCCGACGTACCCGGTCGGGGACCGCCAGGGCCCGGTGGAGAGCAGCACGGCGCTGAGCGCGGTGCCGGCGCCGGCGATGCCCACCAGGACGCGGGCGGCCGTCGCGGGCGAGCGTCGCACCCCGACCGTCACCGCGAGCGCGGTCACCGCCGCCGCGACCAGCGTGCCGACCGGGCCTGCGACGAGGGTGGCCAGCGCCAGCACCCCGAGGTAGCCGACGGTGACGCTGCGCCAGGTGCGGGGGGCCGGGCCGAGGCCGTCCTCCGTGCGCGGACGACGGCGCGGCCACACCGCGAGCGCCAGCAGCGGGATCAGGGCGAGCAGTCCCACCCCGATGCCGAGCCGGTACCAGCGGTCGGTGGGGTAGGTCAGGGTGACGGCGCCGTCGGTGCCGGCGGGCAGGATCCAGCCCTGCTGCCAGCCGTCGACCACCACCGGGGCGAGCTCGGTGCCGTCGGCCGCGGCGGCGACCCAGCCGACGTTGTGCGACTCCGGGACCACCAGCAGCCGGTCGGCGGCGGCCGGGTCGACGCGCAGGTCGCGGCGGTCGGCGGACCAGCCGTCGGTGGGCACCCGGGTGGCGGGCAGGGCGGCGGGCACGGCCGGGGCCGCGGCGCCGCCCGTCGCGGTGAGCGCCAGGGCGTCCACCGAGAACGCCGGACCGGGCACCACCACCACGTCCTGCCGTCCTGCCGTCAGCGGGACCGAGACGCCGACGCCGCCCGAGAGGGAGTCCTGGTCGGCGGTGACGGCGCCGTCGGGCCCCTCGACCGAGCAGACGGTCGCGGGCACCGGTGCGCCGGAACGCAACTGGCCGACGGTCGCGGTGACGGAGGTCCGCAGCACGTGACCGGCGAACGAGACGGCCGGCCCGTCGTCGCAGCCGACGGTGACGGTGCGCTCGGTCGCCGACCACGGGTCGTCGCCCGTGCCGGCGACCAGGCGGTCGCCCGTGGTGAGCACCCCGACCTCGGCGAGTCCGGTCGGCTGCTGCTGGGCGAACCCGAAGGCCGTCCGGTCCAGCAGGTCCTCCCAGCCGACGATGCTCAGCTCGATTCGGTCGGTGACGGCTGGTTCGAGTCGAATGACCTTGCCGTCGTTGACTTCTCGCACCTGCGGTCCGGTGCCGAGGTCCACCGCGACCGAGGTCGGCGCGGCGGGCAGCGTGCCGAGGCTCGCCGTCAGGTCCAGGCCGGTGACCAGGGTGGGCTCCGGAAGCGTCAGCGTCAGAGTCGGTTTCGCGCCCCGGCCGCGGGCGCTCTCGGACGGGGCGATCCAGGTGGTGCGGGGGTCGCCGTCGACGGCGGCGGAGGCGGCGCCGCGGGCGTCGCCGATCGCGGCCTTGCCCACCGCGAGTGCCCGGTCGGGGTCGGCGAGCAGCGCGTCGAGCGCCGCGCCCTGCCGGGACCGCACCAGCAGTCGCGGCGCGACGGCGGTGTCGTGGGGCACCGACAGGGTCCGGTCGAACACCCCGGGCTCCTCGGGGTGCAGTGCCAGGCCGGCCTGGCAGCGCACCCGGTCCGCGGCGTCCACGCAGCCGGTGTGGCCCGGGAGTTCCTGTCCCAGGTCCCAGCCGGACACGGCCGCACCGGCGGGGGTCGGGGGCAGCACGGTGCGGTGCCGGATCGGCACCGGCACGGCGTGGTCCGAGTCCGAGTAGTCGTCCACGCCCAGCTCGCTGATCCCGAACTGCATTCCCGCCGAGCCGTCCTCGGTCCTGACGGCGGTCACCTTCAGCCACGGCGTGGGCCCCGGCGGCAGTGAGACCGTCAGCTGCGCCCCGGGTTCGGTCACCCGCACCATGGTGCTGCCGTTCGGGGTGGTGACCTCGATCAACTTCACGGGGGTGCCGAGCGCGGCGGCGCTGGTGCGCAGGTGCAGCAGCCCGCGGGTGATGGGGGCGTCGAGGTCCACCCGAAGCCACTGCCCGAGAGCGCTTTCGAGTCCGTTGCTGAACCAGCCGGTGGACTCGTCGCCGTCCACGGTGGCGGCCGGCCCCGCGCCGGGTGCGGTACCGCCGAGCTGGGTGGCGTCCGACGCCGAACTCGAGACGGTGATCGTGGCGCCGTCCCACTGGCCGGTGACCAGGGGCGCGCCTTCCACCGCGTAGTCGGGCACCC
This sequence comes from Rhodococcus sp. P4_C10, assembly GCF_056402135.1. Taxonomy (NCBI): domain Bacteria; kingdom Bacillati; phylum Actinomycetota; class Actinomycetes; order Mycobacteriales; family Nocardiaceae; genus Rhodococcus; species Rhodococcus sp. P4_C10. The sequence goes on from NZ_JBFUHZ010000006.1 coordinate 7,716, forward strand.
GGTTGTGGGTGCGGCGCGGGTCGTCCGGGGCGCGCAGCGCGGAGCTGTGGTTGTCCACCTCGCCGAAGTCGGTCTCCCGGTCGGTCGGGGTGTCGGTGACCGTGACCGTCTCGACGGGCAGTCCCGCACGGGCCGCGTCGGCGGCCAGCAGCACGGGCGCGGCGGTCGGCCCCGCGACGGCCGTGTCGCCGTCGGGGGGCCGGGAGTTGAGCCGCAGCAACGACTCCGGGCCGCCCTGCAGGACCGGCACCGAGGCCAGGTCCACGGTGTACGGACCGGCCGCGACGGGGTCGGGCCGGGCTGGGTCCTCGACCCGGAAGATCTCGATCGCCGGGTACCGCGGCCGCAGGTCCCCGTCGGAGACGAAGCCGTCCACGTGCCCGGGGCCGACGTCCTCGCCGAACTCCGCGACCTTGGTCAGCCCGGGCGAACCCTCGACCGCCTGGTGGACCAGCAGCGGGCGGGTGGAGCGGGAGGTGTCGGGATCGAGGTCGTTGCGCACCACCAGGTAGCTGATGCCCTGCCCGAGCAGCGTCGGGGCCAACCCGTCGGAGGGGCTGCCGTCGGCGATCAGCCGCTGCACGGAGTCGAGGGCACGGATCGCGCCGGGCGGCACCAGCGGCACCACGTCGCGGACCGCCCACGGGGTGCTGGCCAGCGCCTGCAGCGGCTCGTCGCGGGTCAGGCCCCACACCTGGCTGGCGAACGGGGCGCCGGGCACCAGCAGCGCGCGCTGCGCCTCCGAACGGTCGGGGGAGTCGCCGCCCGCGTGCTCGTCGAGCCAGTCCGCGGCCTCCTGCCAGTAGCCGGGCACCTCCGGGTAGGCGCCGCGCGGGGCGATCCGGCCGGTCCAGGCCACGGAGGTGGCGAGGGTGAGGGCGACCAGGAGCAGGCTGGTCACCGCGACCATCGGCTCCCGCTCGGGGTGCGCGAAGGCGCTGCGCCAACGCGGCCCCGGCACGGACCCGGGCAGCGGGACCTTCGCCAGCAGGTGCGCCAGGCCCAGCACCAGAGGCAGCCGGACCAGCGGTTCGAGTTTGTGCACGTTGCGCAGCGGGGCGCCGCCGGAGTCGAGGAACTGCCGGACGGTGTCCGCGACCGGGGACCCGAGTTCGCCGACGTAGCCGGCCGCCAGACCGGCCAGCCCGACGAACAGGATCAGCGTCAGCCGGCCCCGCGCCGGCATCGCCCGCATCGCCAGCCCGGCCATCCCGGCGGCCGCGATGAGCCCGGTCGCGACCACCGCGGCCGGCTGGGTGACCAGCACCGCGCCGCCGATGCGCTCGGGGGAGACGAACGGCGTCCAGCTGTCGGTGCCGCGCAGCACCTCGGCGAGGCTGGTCCACTGGGTGGTGACGCCCGACGACTCGATGTAGTCCAGGAACGGCGGGCTGACCCGGCCGAGCAGCAGCAGCGGCACCATCCACCAGGCGACGGCGACGACGCACAGCGGCAGCCACCACACGGTGAAACGCCACCAGCGGCGGTTCGGCCGGTGCGCCACCCACCACAGGGCGGCGACCAGGCAGGCGGCGGCGGTGGCGACGGCGTTGACCGCGCCCATCAGCGCGACGGCCAGCGCGGACTGCGCGGCCAGTCGCGGCATCGAGGCGCTCCGCGCCTGTGCGCCTTTCTGGTCGTGCTGACTACCGGACAGGCGCACAGGCGACGTAGTCGCCAGGATCACCGGGAGCAGCACCCACGGGGCCAGCATCATCGGCAGCGACTCGGAGGAGATCGAGCCGAGGGTGGTCAGGACGCGGGGCGCGAAGGCGAACGCGACCGCGGCGACGATCCGGGAGCTACGGCTGCCGACGCCGAGCGCCTCGGCGACCCGCACGACGCCCCAGAAGCCGGCGACCAGCAGCAACGCCCACCACAGCCGTTGGGTGATCCACGGCGGAACGTGCGCGAGCTGGCCGAGTGCGAAGAACGCGCCGTGCGGGAAGAAGTAGCCGTACGCCTGGTTCTGCACCTGGCCTAGCGGTGCCTGGCTGCTCCACAGGTGGGAGGCGCGGGCGAGGAACCCGATCGGGTTCGCGGTGAGGTCGTACTTGGTGTCGGCGACGAGCAGTCCGGGGGACTGGATGAAGACGAGCACCAGTGCCACGACGGAGGCGCCGAACAACCACCGCCTCGAGAGGGGTTCGGTGTTCGGCGCCTCGGACGTCGAGACTTCGGTGGTGCGGGTAACCGGGATTGTCGTGGAGCGGTTAGCGGCTGCCGTACTCGACCTGGTTCAGCAGGGAGGACGTGTTGTTGCCGCTGGTGTCGACGTCCGGACGGGTGTTGTCCGAGGCGGCCGCGGTAATGCCGAACACGGCGCCGAAGCCGAGGATCGCGCCGACCACTGCACTTGCCACACCGGGGACAAGGAACTTCATCTCGGATCTCCCATTTACTGCTGCCTGGACAACGTGTCGCGTCAAGGTATCACCCGGGCCGCCGGTGTCGGGTCCGCTTCCCCCTCGTCGGCCCGTTGCGTCGGCCGGATCGGCTCCGGCGCCGTGCCTTCCAGGGCATTGTCGCCGGGGCCCGCGCCGGCGACGGCGGCCGGCAGCGGGAAGTCGTCGACGGCGCCGCGGGATCGGACCAGCAGGGTCGCGGCCGCGACGACGGCGAACGCCAGCGGGTAGCAGCCCGCGTAGACCGGTGCCAGGACGTGCGCCCACCACCGGTCTGGGTCGAACGGCATCATGAACAGCCCGATGCCGATCGGGTGCTCGGCGCCGTGCAGGCCGGCGCGTTCGGGGTAGTCGTGCCACCAGGTCAGCGCGGGGAGGGCCGCCGCGATCGGCACCAGCCACCGCAACGGCGCCGCGGAGGTGAGCGCGAAGTGCAGGGCCAGCACGAACAGCGGCACGAACCACACCCAGTGGTGTCCCCACGAGAACGGGGAGACGGTGGCCGCCGTCATCCCGGTCAGCACGACGGCGAGCAGTTCGTGCCCGCGACGGTGCGCGACCCGCGCGGCGGCGACACCCAGGACCACGGCGGGCACCGCGAACAGGAGCCACATCCAGGTCGGCGGCTCGAACACCCCGGCGTTGTCCGGGTTCGAGTACCGGGCGACGTCGTAGAAGCGGAGCAGCTGCCCCAGCGCCCCGTTGACGGACTGGTTGCTCGGCGCGTCCACCGGGCCCACCCGTTCGGTACTGCGGAACTGGCCGGTCCAGTACGACCAGGCGTCGCCGGGGATCACCGCGAACCCGACCGCGACGGTGGCGGCGAGGGCGCCGACCGCGGTCACGCAGCTGCGCCACTGCCGGGTGACGGCGAGGTAGACCAGGAAGAAGCCTGGGGTGAGCTTGATGCCGGTGGCGACGCCGACACCGACGCCCTTGAGGCGGGACCCGGCCGGCCGGGTCAGGTCCCACAGCACCAGCAGCATCAGGAAGACGTTGACCTGGCCGAGCCAGACGGTCGTGCGGACGGGTTCGAGCGCGGTGGCGGCCACCGCGAGCAGCACACTGAGCAGCCGCACCCGGCGGTCGAGCCGGTAGCCGAGGCTCTTGAAACTCAGTGCGACGGTCGCGGCCAGCGCGAGGAACGTCGCCGACCACCACAGGACGTTCGCGGCGGACTGGGTGATCAGCGCGAGCGGCGCGAACACGATCGCGGCGAACGGCGTGTAGGTGAACTGCATCCCGAACAGGACCGGGCCGTCGTAGACACCGGTGCGCTGCACGACGGCGCCGCCGCCCGCGCGGTAGATCGCCAGGTCCGCGTAGTTCCTGAACAGTCCGTAGAACGGGTTGTCCAGCGGCACCGCGACCACGTGGAAGACCAGCACCCCCACCGCGGCGACCGCGGCGGCGGCCACCAGCGGCCAGCCGACGACAGGCGCCTCGGCGGGTGTTCCCGGTGGCTTGGTCAACACGAGCAACGACGCTACGTCGAGACGACGACGAGGTGCGGGACCGGCGAACGGGGGTGTCGCCGGGCGGCCCGGATCGGCGCCGGGGCCCGGGTCGGGGGTCCCGGGTCAGGAGGTTCCGGCCACGCCCAGCGCGCCGAGCAGGGTGCCCAGCTTGGTGGAGGTCTCCGCGAGCTCGGCGTCGGGGTCCGACTCGGCGACGATGCCGCCGCCGGCCCAGGCGCGCAGCCGCAGTCCGTCGGCGTCCACCTCGGCGCACCGGATCGCGACCACCCACTCGCCGTCGCCGTCGGCGTCGCACCAGCCGACCGCGCCGCCGTAGAAGCCGCGGGGTTCCTCGGTCTCGCGGATGGCGGCGAGCGCGGCGGCGAACGGGGTGCCGCCGACAGCCGGGGTGGGGTGCAGCAGCCGGGCCAGCTCCAGCGCGGTCGGCGCGGGCTCGCGCAGCACGCCGCTGATCGGGGTGGCCAGGTGCCACACCTGCCGGGTGCTGACCAGCCGCGGGGCGTCGGGCACGGTCAGTTCGGTGCACACCGGCGCCAGCGCGTCGCGGATCCAGTCGGTGACGAAGGCGTGTTCGGCGCGGTTCTTGCCGGAGGCCAGCAGCCGGTCGCCCTCGGCGCGGTCGGAGGCGGGGTCGGCGTGCCGTGGGGCGGTGCCGGCCAGCGGGAAGCACCCCACCTCCCGGCCGGTGCGCCGCAGCAGCAGTTCGGGGCTGGCGCCGACGAGGGCGCGGCCGACGTACTCGCCGCCGGCGGGGCTCAGGTCCACCCCGAAGCCGTTGCCGACGGGGTCCTGCGCGACCAGCCGGGCCAGCAGCGACCACGGTCGCACCGGTTCCGACGCCTCGACGACCACCGACCGCGCCGCGACCACCTTGTCGAGTTCGCCGGCGCGCAGCCGCGCCACCAGCCGCGCCACCCGGGCGCGGTGCTCGTCGGGGGTGGGCAGTTCGCCGGTGATCCGGACCGCGGGCAGCGCGGGCAGCGAGTCGGGCCGCCACGGACCGGCGCTGCGGTGCGCGGTCTCGGGGGCGGTGAGGGCGGCGGGCCCGGCGGGGTCGAACGGCAGCGCGCCGACCACCAACGGCACCGTGCGTCGGGCGAGAGCCTCGGCGGCGGCGTCGATTCCGCGGTACTGGTCCCGGCTGCCGGAGGTGCGCAGGGTCCGGTTGGCGCGCGAGAGCAGGAAACCGTTCATGTCGGTTCCCGACGATAGTCGGCGCGCCCGGTCCCGGGCTCAGGCGGCTACTTGCCGGGCGGCACGATCAGCACCGGCCGGTGGCTGTGCCGCAGCACGTGGTCGGCGACCGAGGACTGCAGCAGCGACCGCAGCCCGGTGGTGCCGCGGGTGCCGGTGACGACGATGTCGGCGTTCAGGTCGTCGGCGGTCTCGACGATGGTGGTCCAGATGGTGGCGGTGCACTCCGCGCAGCGGCCCTCCGCGTTGAGTCCCGCGGCGAAGGCCAGGTCGAGTCCCTCCGCGTTGGTGGTCTTCGCGTCGGTGAGGGCGATGTCCTCGCTGTCCTCGTCCGGCACCCACTCCGGTTGCATGACGCCCGAGAGCCCGGACATCCGGGCGGCCTGGCGGACCATCGGTTCCCAGGCGGTGACCACGACCGCGCGCCGTGCGCTGAGAAAACGGCCCGCGTACTCGATGGCGCGCTTGGCGTTGTCGGATCCGTCGTAGGCGATGAGAATCAGATCGGCGGGCATCGAGACCTCCTCGTTCCGGGGGCGATCTACCCGCCAGGCTACCTGCTGGCCGGTGTCCCGGGGCCTCGATCTGACCTAGGCTCGACGTCGTGAAGTCCACCCGGTTGCCCCGTGTCGTCGCCCTGTTCCTCGGTCTGGGCCTGCTCGCCGCATGTGGCTCCCCCGCCACCGAGAACACGGCCACCGAGAACACCGCGACCGTGACGTCCACAAGGGTCGAACCCGCCCCCGCGGCGCCGGGGTCGGACCCGGTCACCGGGGCCCGGGACCAGAACCTGCCGGCCGTGTGCGGCGCCGACTTCCTCGACCGGATGTCGGAGCGGCACAAGCTGGCGCAGCTGCTCAACGTCGGCGTGGCGTCCACCGCGGACGCGATCGACGTGGTGCGGCGCGAGCAGGTCGGCGGCATCTTCGTGGGCAGCTGGACCGACGAGTCGATGCTGCGGGATCGGCAGGTGCCCAAGGTGCAGGCGGCCGCCGAGGTGCCGCTGATGGTGACCATCGACGAGGAGGGCGGCCGGGTGTCCCGCGTCGCGGACCTGCTCGGCGAGGATCCCGCGCCGCGGACGGTGGCGGAGACCATGACGCCGGAGCAGACCTACCGGTTGGCCCTCGCCCGGGGCCGGGGCCTGCGCGACCTCGGCATCACCGTCGACTACGCGCCGGTGGTGGACGTGAGCTCCCAGCCCGCGGACTCGGTGATCGGGGACCGGTCGTTCAGCGACGACCCGGCCGTGGTCACGGAGTACGCCGGCGAGTACGCCCGCGGCCTGCGCGACGCCGGTGTGCTCCCGGTGATCAAGCACTTCCCGGGCCACGGCTCCGCGTCCGGCGACTCGCACACCGGCGCGGTGACGACGCCGCCGCTGGACCAGCTTCAGACCAGCGACCTGGTGCCGTACCGGACGCTGGTGACCACCGGCGTCGGCGTGATGGTCGGGCACCTGGACGTGCCGGGGCTGACCGATCCCGGCGTGCCGGCGAGCATCAGCCCGGCGGCAATGAACCTGCTGCGGACCGGGACCGGCTACGGGGCGCCGCCGTTCGACGGGCCGATCTTCACCGACGACCTCAGCGGGATGAAGGCGATCACCGCGCGGATGGACGTCCCGCAGGCGGTCGGGGCGGCGCTGACGGCGGGCGCGGACGTGGCGTTGTGGCTGACCACCGCCGAGGTGCCGCAGGTGCTCGACCACCTGCAGCAGCTGATGGCGTCGGGCCAACTCAGTGCCGCGCAGGTGGACGCGTCGGTGCTCCGGGTCGCCCGGGCGAAGGGCGTGCTCAGCTGCTGACCGGCGAGGGCGGTGTCGGACGGTTTCCGCGGGTCAGGGACAATGTTCCACGGCAGACGCTCATTCTTACTCTAGAGTAAGATCGATCTCGGGGTACCCGCATCCAGTGGGCCCCGACTCTGGAGGACACATGGCTGGCGGCACGAAGCGGCTCCCACGGGCGGTACGCGAGCAGCAGATGCTCGACGCGGCCGTCGAAGTGTTCTCAGCCAACGGATTTCATGACACGTCGATGGACGCGATCGCCGCGACCGCGCAGATATCGAAGCCGATGCTGTACCTGTACTACGGGTCCAAGGACGAGCTGTTCACGGCGTGCATCCAGCGCGAGGGCGTGCGCTTCGTCGAGGCGATCACCCCGGCCGCCGACCCGCACCTGACGCCCCGCGAGCAGCTGCGGGCCGCGCTGGTGGGGTTCCTCGGCTTTGTCGACTCGAACCGGTCGTCCTGGATGGTGCTGTACCGGCAGTCGATGGGGCAGCAGGCGTTCGCCAGTCAGGTGCGCGGCAGCCGTGAGCGGCTGATCGAGCTCACCGCGAAGCTGCTCGAGTCCAGCACGAAGGATCCCGAGGAGGGCACCGACTTCGGCATCATGGCCGTGGCGCTGGTGGGTGCGGGCGAGGCGGTCGCGGACCGCGTGGCCGGCGGCGAGATCGCCGTCGCCGCGGCGGCGGACCTGCTGGAGAACCTGGCCTGGCGCGGCCTGGCCGGCAAGAAGCGCGACCACTAGGCACCTGCGGTGCTCGTGCGCGGTCGACGGGTCTGGGGACCCGTCARCACCACCGGCTTGCCGAACTTCACCCGGTAGGTGACCGCGTCGGCGATCCGTCCCTCGACCGCGCCGAGCACCGCCGCCGCGCTCCACATGCCGTGCGCGATGGTCCGCGGGAACCCGAAGGCCTTGGCGCCCAACGACGAGACGTGGATCGGGTTGCGGTCGCCCGAGACCGCGGCGTAGCGGCTGATGGTCGACTGGTCCACCCGCAGCGTGCGCATCGGCCGCGGCGGCGCCTCCTCGGTGCGCGCCTCCCGCGGCTCCTTCGGCGCATTCGTGGGATGCATCTTCAGGAACGTGCTGACCTGACGCCACACCAGTTCTCGGCCCACCGAGACCTCGCTGACGAAGTCCACCTGGGTGCCCTTGGGGTGCGCGCGCAGGTTCTCCGCGTGCACCAACAGGTCCAACGGCTCGGACACCGAGATCGGCCGGAACCGCTCGATCACGTTCTCCGTGTGCACGGAACCGATTGCCGGGAACGGGAACTCGTTCGAGACCATCAGCTTCATCGCCAGCGGGAACACCAGCGTGAACGGGTACGTGACGGGCAGGGCGTCGCCGAAGCGCAGGCCGCAGGCGCGGGCGTAGGCGGCCAGGTTGTCGGGGTCCACCCGCAGGCCCGCGAGGGCGAGGGCCTGCTTGGGCAGGCTCCGGCGGCCGCCCGAGCGGCGCAGCGGGAGCGCGCCCAGCGCGGCCCGGGCGTAGACGTCCAGGGTGCCGGGCCGCTCGCGCAGCCGCACCACCTTCGCGGTCATCAGGCGCCCAGCAACGACTGGCCGCACACCCGGACGACCTGCCCGGTGACGGCGTTGGACGCGGGGCTGGCGAAGTACGCGACGGTCTCGGCGACGTCGACGGTCTGCCCGCCCTGCAGCAGCGAGGACATCCGGCGGCCGGCCTCGCGGGTGGCGAACGGGATGGCCGCGGTCATCGCGGTCTCGATGAACCCGGGGGCGACCGCGTTGATGGTGATGTCCTGCTCGGCCAGCACCGGGGCGGTGGCCTGCACCAGGCCGATGACGCCCGCCTTGGAGGTGCCGTAGTTGGTCTGCCCGCGGTTGCCGGCGATGCCCGCGATGGAGGACACGTCCACCACCCGGCCGCCCTTCTTCAGTGCGCCCTTGGCCACGAGGTGCTCGGTGATCTTCTGCGGGGCAAGCAGGTTGACGTTCATGACCAGGTCCCAGCGGCTCTCGTCCATGTTGGCGAGCAGCTTGTCGCGGGTGATGCCGGCGTTGTGCACGATGATGTCGGCGCCGCCGTGCCGCTCGAGCAGGTGCGCGGCCAGTCGTTCGGCGGCGTCGGCCGCAGTGACGTCCAGGGCGAGGGCGGTGCCACCGACCTTGTTCGCGGTCTCCGACAGCGACTCGCCGGCGGCCGGGATGTCCGCGCACACCACGTGCGCGCCGTCGCGGGCGAGCACCTCGGCGATGGTGGCACCGATGCCGCGGGCGGCGCCGGTGACCACGGCGACCTTGCCCTCGAGCGGACGGTCCCACGAGGCCGGAGCGGCGGAGTCGGCGGCGCCGACCCGGATGACCTGGCCGGAGACGAATGCCGACTTCGCCGACAGCAGGAAGCGCAGGGTGGACTCGAGCCCGCTCAGGCCTGTCGCGGCGTCGGGGGAGACGTAGACCAACTGGGCCGTCCCGCCGCGCCGGAGTTCCTTGCCGACGCTGCGGGTGAAGCCCTCGAGTGCCCGCTGGGCGATCTGGGCGTCGACGCCGCCGGCCTGCTCGGGGGTGGTGCCGAGGACGACGATGCGGGCGCACGAGGCGAGCTTGCGCATCTGCGGGGCGAAGAACTCGTAGAGCTGTTCGAGTTCGGTGACCTGGCTGATGCCGGTGGCGTCGAACACCAGCGCGCCGTTGCGGTCGTCGTGCGGCTGGCTGAACGTGTAGTCGGAGAGCAGTTCTCGCACCGGCTCGACGAGCCTGCCGTTGCCGCCGATCAGCAGCGGGCCGGCCAGTGCAGGCTCGCCCGCCCGGTACCGGCGCAGCTTCTCGGGCTGCGGGAGCCCGGTCTGCTTGGCGATGAACGCGCCCGGCGCGGACGAGAGGAACTGGGAGTAGAGATCGGGAGCGCCCTTGCTGGCTGCCACGGTCCACCTTCTTCGTCGATCGGGCACCCGGCGTCCGGGTGCGGTGTCGACATTGAACTTACTCTGGAGTAAGTTCAATGTCGAGGCAGGATCCCACCGCCGAGCCGGATCGCACATACATGGAGACCGACGTGACCCCGAGAGCCCGAAACAACAAGCCGGCCGCTGCATCCAAGAGTGCGGCCCCCACGCCCGCCGGCCGGCAACTTCGTCCCGTCGCCATCGTCGGCGGCAACCGTATCCCCTTCGCACGCTCCGACAAGGCGTACGCGCAGGCGTCCAACCAGGACATGTTCACCGCCACCCTCGACGGACTGGTGAGCCGGTTCAACCTGCAGGGCGAGAAGCTCGGCATGGTGGTCGGCGGCGCGGTGCTCAAGCACAGCCGGGACTTCAACCTGATGCGCGAGAGCGTCCTCGGCAGCGCGCTGAGCCCGTACACCCCGGCCTTCGACCTGCAGCAGGCGTGCGGCACCGGCCTGCAGTCGATCGTCGCCGTCGGCGACGCCATCGCGGCCGGGCGGATCGACGCCGGCATCGGCGGCGGTGTGGACACCACCTCCGACGCGCCGATCGGCGTCAACGACGACCTGCGTGAGTTCCTGCTCTCCGTCAACCGCGCCAGGACCACCGCGGACCGGGTCAAGCTGCTCGGCCACCTCCGGCCCGCGATGGTCGGACTCGAGATCCCGCGCAACGGCGAGCCCCGCACCGGGATGTCGATGGGCGACCACGCCGCGATCACCGCCAAGGAGTTCGGCGTCCGGCGCGAGGACCAGGACGAACTGGCCGCCGCCAGTCACCGGAATATGGCCGCCGCGTACGACCGCGGCTTCTTCGACGACCTGATCACCCCGTTCCTCGGCCTGACCCGCGACGACAACCTGCGCCCCGGCTCGACCGTCGAGAAGCTCGCGACCCTCAAGCCGGTGTTCGGCACCAAGCTCGGCGACGCCACCATGACCGCCGGCAACTCCACCCCGCTCACCGACGGCGCCTCCGCCGCGCTGCTGTCCACGGACGAGTGGGCCGCCGAGCGCAACCTGCCGGTGCTCGCACACCTGGTGGACTCCGAGACCGCCGCAGTGGACTACGTGCACGGGCCCGACGGACTGCTGATGGCGCCGACCTACGCGATCCCGAAGCTGCTCGCGCGGAACGGGTTGACGCTGCAGGACTTCGACTACTACGAGATCCACGAGGCGTTCGCCTCCGTGGTGCTCGCGACCCTGCAGGCCTTCGAGTCCGACGAGTACTGCAAGGAGCGGCTCGGCCTGGACGGCGCGCTCGGCTCCATCGACCGCAGCAAGCTCAACGTCAACGGCTCCTCGCTCGCGGCCGGCCACCCGTTCGCCGCGACCGGCGGCCGGATCGTGGCCTCGCTGGCGAAGATGCTCGCGGAGAAGGGGTCGGGCCGTGGCCTGATCTCCATCTGCGCGGCGGGCGGCCAGGGCGTCACGGCGATCATCGAGCGCTAGACCGAACAACCGCTGGACCCAGGTAAGGGGTCGCCGAGCCCTGCTCGGCCGTCGGCGCACGGCCCGGGAATCAGTCTGATTCGCGGGCCGTGCGCCTTTGGGCGGGATGCGGCCAGCCGGTGGCGGCATGAATCCAAACCCCTAGCGGTGCGCCACAGCTGACGGCCCGGCAGACGATTGTGCGAGCAGGAAGTCCGCGCAGCGTTCGCCGATCATGATCGACGGGGCGTTGGTGTTGGCGTGCGGAATCCGCGGTAGCGCCGAGGCGTCGGCGACGCGGAGGTTCTCCACACCTCGGACACGGAGCTTCTCGTCCAGGGGACTGTCGGGTTCCCGACCCATCGCGACGCTGCAGGCTTGATGGTTTGTTGTGACCGTGTTGTCCCTGATGCACGCCTCGATGTCCGAGCCCGGGCCGGGGAGAAGTTCCCGCCCGACGGCGGATGCGATCGGCTCGGTCGCGATGATCTCGCGCGTGCGCTCCAGCGCCCGCACCAGCGCATCGACGTCCTCACGCTCGGAAAGCAGGTTCAGCCGGATCGCCGGTGGTGTCGCGGGATCCGATGAGCGAACCAGGACACTGCCGCGACTCTTGGGTGTCCAATACGAGGGCAACACGGACAACGCGGGCCGTAGCTTTCGTTCCTTGGGGTCGGCCAGGGCGTAGGACGGGGTGAAGATCAGCTGAAAGTCGCATGCCGGGAGTCCGGCCGTCGACCGGATGTGCGCCACTGCTTCCGCGCCGTTACTGGTGAGCTTGCCCCGCCTGCGTAACAGCCACTGCAGCAACCATTTCGGCTTCCCGGCATCCGCCAAGCCGACGTATCCGGGAGCGAGAGCCCAGATCGCGAACGCAGTCGGGTGGTCGGTCAGGCCCTGACCGACGCGGGGGCTGGCGACACGTGGGGTGATCCCGACGCTGCGGAGATGGTCCGCCGGACCGATTCCCGACAACTGCAGTAGTTGCGGCGTGCCGAACGCGCCGGCGCTCACGACGACCTCCCGGTCGGCGAATGCCCGCTGGATCCGTCCACGCCGGCGGTATTCGACGCCGACGGCGCGGCCGTCGCGGATGATCACCCGGCGGACCTCGGCCTTGGTGACGACGGTCAGATTCTTCTGGTGCCGGAGGTAGCCGCGCGCCGCGCTCCAGCGTTGGCCGCTGTGGATGGTGACGGGGGAGATCGCTGCACCGTCGAGGTCGGGTCCGCTGACGTCGTCGTTGGCGCCGACACCTGCCGCACCCGCCGCGGCGACGAAACGCCGAGACAGCTCGTCGGGACACGGCACGCGGGTGACGCGCATCGGGCCCTGTTCGATCCGAGCGAACACCGGCGCCACGTCACTCCAGCCCCAGCCGGGCAGCTGCCAGCCGTCGTAGTCGAGACTGCTGCCCTTGACCCAGATCATCGCGTTCATCGCGCTGGAGCCGCCGAGCACCCGTCCGCGGGGTTGCGCGATCCGTCGGTTGGCGCAGCCGGGCTCTGGATCGGTTTCGTAGGCCCAGTCCAACGAGGTCCCGAACTGCCGGGGGTACGCCAGCGGCGCTCGGATCGTCAGCCGCCGATCCGATCCGCCGGCTTCGATCAACAGGACGGTCGACGCGGATTCTGTGGCCAACCGCCCGGCAACCGCGCAGCCGGCAGAGCCGACCCCGACCACGACGAAGTCGTATGTCGTCACGCGCAAGCTCCGTTCTCATCGGAAGCCGCTGGCGTCGCTGGAGCCGGAAGGCCGGTGTCTGAGGCCCGACTACCGCGGTCCTCGCACGACAGTCACCCCGTCCAGCGTAGGTCTGCACGGCGAGGGCGAACAAGCCCTTCGTTCCCGTCCGACTTCGGTCGCAAACCGTTCGCCGAGTCCGGCCGGGCGCACATTCGGGGGCGCCGGCCTGGGGCGGGTGGGGCGGGTGTTCGGTATCGGGAAGGTCACGGACGCGCTCCGGATGGTGTTCGCGTCGTTATCAAGCGCCGCACCCGGACCGGTTGCCGATGTTAGGTAGGGCACTGACCGGGTGCCTCGTGCCCGCCCTCTGCGGGCCGCGAAGGTGGCCGGCGCCTGGGGCGGGAGGCCGCTCCGGAACGGCGCCGACGGCCGTCGTGAGCGCTGGGGATCGGGCCGCTCGCCCGCGTCGGATCGTTGGGTGAATCTAATTGCAGTACAACAATTCCGGGCTGCCTCACGGTGGTTCGACGCGCCGATCCGCGGGTGGGGCGACGGCGGCAGTGCGGGCGTCGGAGTGCCGCCACGCCGAGTGTCGTCGGGACGGATCGGATTCGGCCGAATGTCAACCCGACACGCCAGAAGAAAGAATGTGACGCTCGTCTCGATTGGTTGAAACCTGGGCTACCTGCGACGTTACCTGGTTGTGACCTAATTGCTGCGTGACGGTGACCTGAGAGGGATGGGGAAGTCCTTCGCAACACCCGCGGCATCCGTTCGCCAGGCCGACGTGCCTTTCGGCCGAATCTTGGAGTACGACCTTGCACGTTTCACACTCGCGCCATTTCCGTGCGGCCATTGCCGCCGCCGCCTTGACCACCTGTGTCGTCGGTTTCGTCGGCCCCGGCGTCGCGAGCGCCGACACCACTGACACCGCCGCCGCGGGCGTCGTCGCTGCTCCGGTCCGGTTCCACGAAGCCGGGGACCTGTTCAAGGTGCTCCAGTTCCCAACCCTTCCCGGTGCCGCCTCGGGGTCGGCCGACCAGGCTCAGCCCGGAGCTGTGGAGACGGCCCCGGCCCCGGCGCCGGAGGCGGCTCCGGCACCCCCGCCCCCGCCGCCCCCGCTCGCGGTGACCCCGGACGAGCTGGCGCGCATCGTGCCCGGCATCCCCGCGGAGAAGATCGCGGCGTACGTCGAGCCTCTGAACGCGGCGATGACGCGCGGCGGTATCGACAACCCCGTCCGCCAGGCGGCCTTCATCGCGCAGCTCGCCGTCGAGTCCGACTCGTTCCGGACATTCGAGGAGTACGCGTCCGGGCGCGCCTACGAGGGTCGAGCGGACCTCGGAAACACCCATGCCGGCGACGGGGAGCGCTACAAGGGCCGCGGCGCCATCCAGATCACCGGCCGCCACAACTACGAGAGCGTGAGCGCGTACACGGGCGTCGACTTCGTCGCGCAGCCCGAGCTTCTCGAGGCACCGGAGAACGCCTTCACCACCGCCGCCTGGTATTGGACCTCGAGGAACCTCAACCAGGTCGCCGACACCGCCGGAATCGTCCGGGTGTCCGAGCTCGTCAACGGCGGCCACCACGCCCTCGATCGGCGGGTGCGGGACTTCCAGCGCGGCCTGGACGTTCTGCTCCAGCCGTGACGCGGACAGCGAGCGCCGCGACCGAGCGCTGACGCGACCCACCACGCAGGGCCCTCCGGATCGGTACGCACCGAACCGGAGGGCCCTGCGTCTGTTCGCGCCGGGTCGGCTGCCGCCGGCGGCGCAGCCACCGCTCATGTCGCCCTGGTCGTCCTGTCGGTTCGTTCGCGCCGCAGCCCCCGACGACGATGTACAGCGTCTGTCCGGGCCACACGGCAGCCCGGAGGTGACGCGTTGGACATGGACGCGTGTTGGTGATTTCGGCGTCAGACCTCCGGCGAGCGGCTCCTGCCTCGAGAGTCCGCCCAGACACCCGTTCGATTACGCCGGGAATCGTCGAGCACGGACGGTCGCGGCGGGTGCACGGCAGCGGTCGGCAGTCGCAGCACTCTGGCGGTTGCGGCTCGGGATCCGCGTGTAATGCCTGGTAGTGGCACGAATCGCGTCGCCGGGACCCGGATTGGAAATATTTTGTGATGGATGTGTAACGCCTTGTGAGCCGACCCCGATACCCAAGTAGTCCCGCGTTGCAGCCAGACCCCCGACCCGGCTGCAGCGTGGGACTACCTATTTCTGCGGGCCGTCTTCTGTGCCCCCGCCGTCGAGCTCCCGGCCATCGTCTGGGCGGTGCACGGTTTGTCCCGTCTACCCTTGAGCCTCGGAAACGACCTGGCCTCGGCGGGGTGAAGCAATCAGTGGGAGGGCCGTGATGTTCGGCGCCAACGGCGGTATCGGTGGAGATTCGGGCGAACGGGCGGAAACCGGCCCCGAATCGGATGCGCACGACGCCGCGCACGACGCCGCGCACGATGTCGACGAGGCGCAGACGGTGCGGATCTCGCGTGAGCCCGATGCAGACGACGCCCGGACGGCCCGACTGACCAGGGCGACCGAATCGGCGCCCCGGGCGGACGCCGTCGCGCCGGAACCGGACGCCGACCCCGAGCGCGCGGCCGACTCGAAGTCCACGGCCGACGAGGTTGCCGAGTCCAGGACCGCCGCCGAACCCGCGGCCGACGCCGAGGCAGCGCGCGACACGGAGTCTGTGAGCGACGCAGAGCCCGTGAACGAGGTCGCCACCCACGCGGGGCCCGCGGCCGACGCCGACCCGACCACGGCGGCACCGTCCCCAGGTCCCGACCGCGATGCCGACCTCGACGCGCCCGATGATTCCGTCGCGCCGTTGGAGACGTTCACCGCGCCCGCCGTTGATCCGGAGGAGGTGAAGACCGAGGTGATGTCCGTGGTGCGCGTCGAGCCGCCGGCCGCCCAGTCACCGGAGGAGCCTCCGACCACCGTCGTCGCCCCGCCGCGGTCGATCACCCCGCCCTCGCAGCCTGGGCCCCTGCAGGCCCAGCCCCAGCAAGCCCAGCCCCAGCAGGCTCAGCCCCAGCAGGCTCAGCCCCAGCCTCAGACCCCGCCGCCCTCGGAGCCTCGGCCACTCAACGCCGACCCGGTGCCCGCCGACCGCGCGGGCGGGTCCGGTCGGTCCACCGGCGTGAAGGTCGCGATCGGTGCGGCCGCCGCGCTCGCCGTCGGCGTCCTCGCCTACGGGGTCGACTACGCGATGTCCTCGGACCAGGTACCGCGCGGCGTCTCCGTCGCGGGGGTAGACGTGGGCGGGATGAACCCGGCCGATGCCGAGGCGATGCTGCGCACCGAGCTCGGTCCGCGCGTGCAGCAGCCCGTCGAGGTCCGGGCGGGCGACGCGCAGGCGCAGGTGGTGCCGGAGCAGGCCGGCCTGGGCATCGACTGGTCCGCCACGCTGGACCGGGCCGGCGCCCAGCCGCTGAACCCGGTCACCCGGCTGACCTCACTGTTCTCCCACCGCGAGATCGGGGTCGTGTCCACCAGTGACGAGGCGGCACTGGCCGCCGCAGTCGAGGGGCTCCGCCCTCAGGTGGACCGCGCCCCGGTCGAGGGCGGCATCGCCTTCGACGGCCCCACCCCGACCGGTGTCTCGCCACGCGCCGGCCAGGCTCTCGACGCCGAGGGAGCGGCCTCGGCCCTCGCCGAGCAGTGGGCAGGCGTCGACGGCGTCGAGGTGCCGGTGAACGTGGCACCGGTCGCGGTGACCCAGGACGGCGTGGACCGCGCACTGCGCGACATCGCGACCCCGGCCGCGGCTGCCGACGTCACGGTGACCGGGAAGGACGGCAAGTCGGCTGTCCTGCGCCGCAACGACATCGGTGCGGTACTGACCTTCGCGCCGGACGGCAGCGGCGGACTGGCCCCCGGGTACAACGTCGACGCCGCGGCGGCCCTGCTGGCGCCGCAGTTGGCGCCGACCGAGGTCAAGCCCAAGGACGCGACGTTCAGCTTTGCCGGCGGCTCGCCGAAGGTGGTGCCGTCCGTCACCGGCAACGTCGTGGAGTGGCACAAGACCCTCGGCGGCCTGCCGGACCTGCTGGCCGCGCCCGGCGACCGCAGTGTCGCGGCGGTCTACGAGGCCAAGGAACCGGAGCTCACCACCGCAGCCGCGGACAAGCTCGGCATCCGGGAGGTCATCTCGGAGTACACGACCGGCGGTTTCGAGTACGCGTCCGGCGTGAACATCCGCCTCGCCGCGGCCGAGATCAACGGTGCCCTGGTCAAGCCGGGAGGAACCTTCTCGCTCAACGGTCACACCGGTACCCGCGGCGCCGCGGAGGGCTACGTCGAGTCCGGGATCATCAACAACGGACGACCGGACAAGGCCGTGGGCGGCGGCATCAGTCAGCTCGCGACGACGCTGTACAACGCGTCGTACTTCGCGGGCATGAAGGATGCCGGCCACACCGAGCACAGCTACTACATCTCGCGCTACCCCGCGGCCCGCGAGGCCACCGTCTTCGACGGAGCGATCGACCTGCAGTTCACCAATACCGCACCGACCGGAGTGGTGATCGAGGCGGTGGGTACGAGTTCCGATGTGACGGTGCGGTTCTGGGGAACGAAGTCGGTGGAGGTGGAGTCCATTGCCGGTGAGCGCTACGCCGACACATCGCCGAACACGGTGAACCTGCCCAAGGGCGACGGCTGCGTCCCGTCCGGCGGCGCGAAGGGATTCACCACCAGCGACACCCGGGTGATCTCCGATCACAAGACGGGAGAAGAGATCTCGCGTCACACCCGCACGGTGAAGTACGACCCGGTGCCCATCGTCAAGTGCGAGTAGGCGCAACAGCCGCAACGCAAACAGCGCTGCCGCGCACCGACGATCCGGTGCGCGGCAGCGCTGTTGTCAGGGGTCTACCCGCGGTGAACCGAAGGCTCAGAACGCGGCTTCGTCGAGCTCCATGATGTCGTTGTCGACGGCGGCGACGATCGCGCGGCTCGCGGTCAGCTCCGGCAGCACATTCTTCGCGAAGAAGGACGCGATGGCGACCTTGCCCTCGTAGAACGCCTTGTCCTTGTCGGACGCACCGGCGTCGAGAGCCGCGAGGGCGATCTCGGACTGGACCAGCAGGCGCCAGCCGATCAGCAGGTCGCCGACGGCCATCAGGAAGCGGACGGAGCCGAGGCCGACCTTGTACAGCTCGGTCGGCTGCTCCTGCGCGCCCATCAGGAACCCGGTGAGGGTGGCGGCCATGGTCTGGACGTCCTCGAGGGCGGTGGCGAGCAGGGCGCGATCGCCCTTGAGGCGGTCGTCGCCGGTCTCGCTGTCGATGAACTGCTTGACCTGCCCGGCGACGTGGGCCAGGGCGACGCCACGGTCGCGGGCGATCTTGCGGAAGAAGAAGTCCTGCGCCTGGATGGCGGTGGTGCCCTCGTACAGCGAGTCGATCTTCGAGTCGCGGATGTACTGCTCGATCGGGTAGTCCTGCAGGAAGCCGGAGCCGCCGTAGGTCTGCAGGCTGTCGGTCAGGTACTGGTAGGCCCGCTCGGAACCGACACCCTTGACGATCGGGAGCAGCAGGTCGTTGACGCGGAACGCGGTGTCCTTGTCGGCGCCGGAGACCAGCTTGGCGAGCTCTTCGTCCTGGTGTGCCGCGGTGTAGAGGTACACCGCGCGCAGGCCCTCCGCGTACGCCTTCTGCATCGCGAGGCTGCGACGGACGTCCGGGTGGTGGGTGATGGTCACGCGGGGCGCGGCCTTGTCGGTCATCTGCGTCAGGTCGGCACCCTGCACGCGAGCCTTGGCGTAGTCGAGCGCGTTGAGGTAGCCGGTGGACAGGGTGGAGATGGCCTTGGTGCCCACCATCATCCGGGCGTGCTCGATGACGTCGAACATCTGGGCAATGCCGTTGTGGACCTCGCCGACCAGCCAGCCCTGTGCGGGCACGCCGTGGCCGCCGAAGGTCAGCTCACAGGTGGTGGACGCCTTCAGGCCCATCTTGTGCTCGACGTTGGTGACGAAGACGCCGTTGCGCTCGCCGAGCTCGTTCTTCTCGAAGTCGAAGTGGATCTTCGGGACGAAGAACAGGCTCAGGCCCTTGGTGCCCGGTCCGGCGCCCTCGGGGCGGGCCAGCACCAGGTGGAAGATGTTCTCGAACAGGTCGTCCGAGGTGGCGGAGGTGATGAAACGCTTGACGCCCTCGATGTGCCAGGTGCCGTCGTCCTGCTTGATCGCCTTGGTGCGTCCGGCGCCCACGTCGGAGCCGGCGTCCGGCTCGGTGAGGACCATGGTGGCGCCCCAGCCGCGCTCGACGCAGGTGGCCGCCCACTGCTTCTGCTCGTCGGTGCCGTTGGTGTAGAGCACGTTCGCGAACGACGGGCCGGCCTGGTACATGAAGGCGGCGGGCTGCGCGCCCAGCATCATCTCGGCGATGGCCCACACCAGGGCGCGGGGGACCGGCACGCCGCCGATCTCCTCGTCGAGGCCCATGCGGTACCACTCGGCGTCCCACATGGCCTTGAAGGACTTCTTGAAGGGCTCCGGCAGGGTCGCCTCGTGCGTCTCGGTGTCGAACACCGGCGGGTTGCAGTCGGCGTCGGCGAACGACTCGGCCAGCGGTCCCTCGGCGAGGCGCGCGACCTCGGACAGCATGTCCTTGATGGTCGCGACGTCCAGGTCGCCCCAGGTGCCTGCGTTCAGTGCGTTCTCGAGACCCAGCACCTCGAAGAGGTTGAACTCCAGGTCACGGACGTTGCTCTTGTAATGGCCCATGTCTTCTTAACTCTCCCGGTGAGGTGCGGTCTCGCTGTGTCAGTACCGCCCAAGTGTACCTACTCGTCGGTAACTTAGGCGATGTTACTCGTGATTCAGTTAGCTGCCAAGAGATGGTCTTGTCGCGATCACCACCAGGTCCGTCGCGACGCCCGCATCGTCGCCCCCGCGCTGCGGCGTGGCCACGACCCGGAGCCCGGTGCCGTCGAGGTCTTCGGTCAGTTCCTCTGGGAGGCAGAGTGTTTCGGGTTCCACGGGGAAGTGCGCATGCGCTACGGCGGCGTGTCCGAGTAGCAGCAACGTGCCGCCGGGGGCCAGTGTGGCCGCCGCCCGGCGCAGCAGCGCACGCCGCGGCGACCTGGGCAGATGCAGGTACGTGAGGAGTAAGAGGTCATAGTTCGGCGGCAGTTCGACCTGCGTCACATCGGCCCGCACCCAGTCGACGCGATCGCGCACCGACCTGGGCGAATGCGCCGCCGCGCGGTGGCCCTTGGTCAGTGCGACCGTGGAGAAGTCCACCGCCGTCACCTGCCATCCCCGGTTGGCGAGCCACAGGGCGTTCCGGCCCTCGCCGCAGCCCAGGTCGAGGGCCCGGCCGGCGGTGAGGGCCGTGGCCACCGCCMCCACGGTCGGGTCGGCGGCCGCACCCCAGGTGAGTTCGTCGCCCGCGTACCGGGCGTCCCAGTCGTGTGCATCCATGCGCGTGACCGTAGTGGCGGGGTCGGCCCCGTCGGTCAGCGGTTGAGCGTGGTGCGCATCAGCAGCACGTTGTAGTTCGAGTGCACTGTGGTGAGGAAGTAGAGGTCGGGACCGGTCGACCACGGGTGCATGTACGCCCCGTAGGCGGTGGGCAGTTCGCGGGCATCGAGTAGCACCTCCGCCGGACCCCACGGTCCGGTCGGGCTCGGGGAGCGCCGCATCACCACCGAGTTGAAGTTGTCGGTGGTGAGCATCAGGTACTGACCGAGGAACTCGTTGTACTGCACCGACAGCTCGCCGACGCCGCCGAAGACGATCGGTGCCGCGGCGTTGACGTCGCCCTTCTTCCATTCGGTGCCGTTCCAGTACTCGTAGGCGGCCAGGTCGCGAATCTGCTTCTCCGGCACCCGGGCCACGTAGGCGAGCCCGCCGCGGCCGGGTGGCGTGCCGTACTCGTAGACGAAACCACCGTCCTTGAGGAAGGCGTTCATCTGGAAGTTCCGGTTGGCGCCGTCGCTGGGGCGGTTGGTCTCGGGGGCTTGCACCCAGTTCTCGCCGTTGTCGGTGGAGACCGCCAGGCTCGAGTAGTTGGTCTCCCAGTGCCCCGGGTCGCCCCAGTTCTTCACCGACATCAGTGACATGTACTGCACTCCGTCGACCGCCACACCCGCCGTGGGGATCCGGCTGATCTCGATGAACGGGATCTTCGGACTGGGAACGAGTTCCTTCGACTGGCCCAGCAGGTCGCGCGGTGTGCTGTCGAAGGCCATGCCGTCGGCAAGGTTGCGGTCGTTGCTCCGGTAGAGCGTGTTGCTGCGCCAGGACCAGAGGCTGCCGGCGAGCAGGTTCGGCACGCCGAGGCCCGCCGAGTCGCCGAATGCGGTCAGGGTCTGGCCGCTGCCGTTGTCCCACATGATGCCGAGGTCGGTGCCGAGGACATTGCTGTCCTGGGTGCGGTTGGCACTGAGCATGCCGGTCGCCTGGGCCACGGCGGTTGTCCGTCCGCGCAGGTCAGGGAGTCCGTTCGTGCCGTTGAGCCCAGGAATCGGGTTCACCGTGTTGGGGTCGGCGGCGGCGGGCGGGGCCAAGGCCAGCAGCGTCGCCATCCCGAGAATCGATGCCTGTACGAATGTCCTGGCGTGCCCTGCGTTCACGCGAAACCCCCTCGGCATTCCGTGTCTGCTCTCGTCGGAACAAGACGGGACCAGCGGGTCGCCGCCTGGGACACATGTTAGTGATGCGGAACACATTTGTCCGTGTGAGCAACGGGGCTCGTGTGAATTGCGAGGGTTCGGACGCCGCGCGAATCGAGAAACTGACACAGGTTCATGCCCGACTCCGTGACCGCGTGAGGGTCGTGCACAGTACGGTGTCCTGAGTAGTTCGTGGGTGTGCCCGAGCATCCGGTGCGACATTTTTGAAACAGAGGAGACAGGCAAATGGGTGCAGTGATCGCCAACTCAACGGAGCTTCGGCATTCCGCGATGCTCGGTCTGGGGGCGTACCGCCCGCGTCGTGTCGTGACGAACGAGGAGATCTGCGAGCAGATCGACTCGACCGACGAGTGGATCCAGTCCCGGTCCGGCATCAAGAGCCGTCGTTTCGCGGGCGAGGACGAGTCGGTGCTCGCCATGTCGATCGAGTCCGGTCGCCGGGCGCTCGAGGCCGCGGGCGTCAGCAGCCAGCAGATCGGCACGGTCATCGTCGCCACGTCCACCTACCCGGTGCAGACCCCGGCGTGCTCCGCCCTGGTCGCGGACGCGCTCGGCACCGGGGGCGCGGGCGCGATCGACGTGGCCGCCGGCTGCGCGGGATTCTGCTACGCGCTGGGCCTCGCCTCCGACCTCGTGCGCGCGGGCAGCCAGGACTACGTGCTGGTGATCGGCGTCGAGCGGATGAGCGACTCGACCGAGCCCACCGACCGCTCGGTGCGCTTCATCTTCGGTGACGGCGCGGGCGCCGTGGTCGTCGGCCGCGGCGAGGAGACCGGGATCGGACCCGTCGTGTGGGGTTCGGACGGCGCGCAGGGCACCGCCATCCGCCAGGAGCCGAACTGGGTGGACTTCGCCGAGAACCCGGCCCAGCAGCGGCCGTGGATCAAGATGGAGGGCACCTCGGTGTTCCGCTGGGCGGCCTTCGAAATGGGCAAGATCGCGCTGCAGACCCTCGACAGGTCCGGTGTGACGATGGAGGACCTGGACGCGTTCATCCCGCACCAGGCCAACGCCCGCATCACCGATGTGATCGCGCGCAGCATTCACCTGCCGGAGACGGTCGCGGTGTCCAACGACATCGCCGAGACAGGCAACACCTCGGCCGCGTCGATCCCGCTGGCGATGGAGGAGATGCTCCGTACCGGCAAGTCCAAGGCGGGCGACACCGCGTTGCTGCTGGCGTTCGGCGCCGGGCTGGCCTACGCCGGCCAGGTCGTCAAGATGCCGCCGCTCGCGCAGGCCTGACACCCGATCTTCCAGGCGGGGGCGTCCCCCACGCGGTTCCGACCGCGTGGGAGGGCGCCCTCAGTCGTCGGCGGGCTCGGCGGCGGAAGTGCCGGAGCCGGGGCCACCGGACTCCGCCTCGGCCAACGCGACGACCCGGTCGAGGAACTCGCCCGGGACCTCGGGGTGGCTCTCGTCCCACCGTCCGGCTCGCATGTCCGCCTGCAACGCAACCAGGCCCCGGTGGACCAGCGGACCGCCGTCCACCAGGTATCGGACCATGCCGTGGTCGGCGCAGGTTGCCGCGGTCGCCGCCAGTACCGTCTTGGCCTCGTCGTCGTGGCCCGCCGCGAACAGGCAGGCGGTGAGCAGGCGGTTCGCCTGCAGCAGCACCCGGTTCCGTCCGCTCGGCGCGAGCCGTGCCACCCATGCGCGGGCCAGGCCCAGTGCCTTGTCGGCGTCCTCCGCGGTCCCGGACCGCAGCAGCAGCCGCGCGGCGGTCGCGTCCTCGAGCTGTGCGGTGATCTCGGCGATCCCGTCGATCGGGGGGACCCCGGCCGCTCGCAGGGTCTCGATCTGCGGTGGGCGCGGCGGGACGGTCACGTCGAGCCCGAGGAGGACGCGTTCGTTCTCGATGCGGGCCCGCAGCCGGGGCAGGTCCAGCGTCGCAGCGGCGCGCGCGCCGTTCGCCAGCCGGGCCGCCGCCGCCGGCAGGTCGCCGTGCAGGGCCTTGATCCGGGCGCCGATGACGTACCGCGCCAGCATGAAGTCGACGGCGCCGCCCTCCGCGCCCAGTTCGCAGCTCTCGTCGAGTAGCTGCTCGGCCTCGGCCACCTTGCCCTGCTCGTAGAACAGCTCGCCGAGCAGCGCCCCGGCCAGCCGGGCGGCGTGCGACTGCCGGCCCGCCGACTCCTGGGCCAGCTGCAGTGACTGCCGGAACAGCTTCTCGGCCCGGACCAGGTCGAGCTGCTCGTTGGCCCCAATGCCGGCGAAGCAGTATCCGATCGTGGCGCTGAACGGCCCACCCAGTCGCCGGTAGTGGTCCTCGCTCCAGTCCTGCCAGTGCCGGACACCGTCGAAGTCGAACCGGCACAGCGCCGCGATGGACGCCAGGTTCGCCGCGGCCGCGACCACCCACGGCGGCCGGCCCTCGGGCCGCGCCAGGCACTCGGCCGCGAGCTTGTCGGACACCACCAGCCGGTCCAGGTGTGCGGCCATCACGCCACGCACCACATTGGCCTCGATCCGCAGTTCTGCTCTGTTCTCGGAGCCCGGGTGGGCCCGCACCGCGGTGCGGCCGACGTCCAGTGCGGCGCGTGCGGCCTCAGGTCGTTGCAGCAGCACGTTCGCCCAGGCCACCGCGAGCTGCAGCCGCGGCCGCGCGACGTTCGCCCCGGGCAGCTTGGCGACCAGCCCGAGCAGGGTCGACATCCTGGAGTGCTCGATCAGGTGGTAGCTGTCGCGTTCGACGAGCTCCACCGCCCGGTCGGGATCGCCGCCGAGCAGGGCCTGGTCGACGGCCTCGCCGGTCAGGCGCCGCTCCGCGAACCACTTGGACGCGGCGAGGTGCAGCTCCGCGGTCCGGCCCGGTTGATCGCGCTCGAGCCGGCGCCGGAGGTACTCGGCGAACAGGTGGTGGTAGCGGAACCACTCGCCGCGGGCATCGACACGGTGCAGGAACAGGTCTCGATCCTCCACCTCCTCGAGGATTGCCTGACCACGCTGTACCCCGGCCAGCGTCGAGGCGAGGGACGCACAGGTCTGTTCGCTGACGGAGGTGGTCAGCAGGAAGTCGAGCATCTCCGGTTCCAGGGCGTCGAGCACGTTCTCCGCGAGGAACTCGCCGATGGCCTGGTGCCCGGCCAGGTGCTCGATGATCTCGGCCAGGCGGGCGGGACGCTCGTTGCCCCGCAACGACAGTGAGGCCAGTTGCAGCGCCGCCGCCCACCCGTCGGTGGACCGCAGCAGCCCCTCCACGTCGTCGGCGGCGAGCTGCAGGCCACCGAGGTCCACCAGCAGCTGCCGCGATTCGTCGGAATCGAAACGCAGTGCGGTGGAGTCGATCTCGATCAACTCGTCGTCCAAGCGCATCCGGCTCATCGGCAGCCCCGCGCGGTTACGGCTGGTCACAACCACCTGTAGGTGGTGGCAGCCGTGCTGGATCAGGTAGCCCAGCGCGGCGACGGTGGCGGGGCTGCTCACCCGATGCCAGTCGTCGATCACCAGCGCGACGCGACGGCCGGCGGAGTGGATCTCGTTGACCAGCGCCGTCAGCACGTAGGCCTCCGCGTCCTCACCGTGGTCCTCGAGCACCTGTCCCAGTTCCTCGGCGAGGGTCGGCTGGACCCGCCGTATCGCCTCGACGAGGTGCGAGAGGAACCACACCACGTTGTCGTCGTCGTGGTCGACGGTCAGCCAGGCGACGGCGACGTCCTGCTGGGCCAGCGCGGCGCTCCACTGCGCGGCCAGGGTGGACTTGCCGTATCCGGCGGGGGCGTGGATGACGGTGAGCCGGCGACGATCTCCGACCTGCAGCAGGTCGATCAGCCGCTTGCGCGAGACCAGGGCGCGGACCGGGGTGGGCGGCCGGAAGCGCGTGGCGGGCGCCGGCGGCGTCAGGTTCGTGGTGTGGCGGCGGCTGGCGTAGGACAACCGGCGGGACCGGCCGGAGAGGTAGCCCGTCGTATCCGCGACCGCGGGCCGCAAGACGGTCGCGTCACCGTCGCGGCTGTCGGGGAGGACCTCCGCCTCGGTGCCGCTGGGCAGTGCCATCTCGTCGACATCGAGTCCGTGCCTGCGCTCGGTCGCCTGCAGCGCGTGGCCGAACTCGGCGGCGGAGGCGGGCCGGACCTCGGGGTCCTGCGCCATCGCCTCTTCGATCACGGTGCACACGTCGGACGGGATGCCGTCGGTGCGCAGGTCGGGGATCGGTTCGCGGGTGATCCGCAGGAACTGGGACACCACCTTCTCGCCCTCGCGGCGCTCGAAGGCGGCATGCCCGGTCAGGGCGCAGAACAGCGTGGCGCCGAGGCTGTAGATGTCGGCGGTGCGGTCGGGCGTCCGTCCCGCGAGCACCTCCGGGGCGGTGAAGGCGGGGGAGCCGGTGACCGCCCCGGTGGCGGTCTCGAATCCGCCCGAGATGCGCGCGATGCCGAAGTCGGTCAGCTGCGGTTCGCCGTAGTCGGTGAGCAGGATGTTCGCCGGCTTCACGTCCCGGTGCAGGGTGCCGGCGCGGTGCGCGCACTCGAGCGCCCCGGCCATCTTCACCCCGACCCGCAGCGTCGCGGCCCAGTCGAGCGGGCCCTGCTTCCTCAGCAGTTCTTGCAGGGAGTTGCGCGGGTGGTACTGCATCACGATGTACGGCCGGCCGTCGGAGGTGGCGCCGACCTGCAGGATGTTGACGATGTGGGGATGCCCGGAGAGCCGCCCCATCGCCTGCTGTTCGCGCAGGAACCGTTCGAGGTTGTCCGGGTCGAGTGCGCCGCTGAGCACCTTCACGGCGACCGCACGGTCCAACGCGGCCTCTCGGCACCGGTACACCACGCCGAAGCCGCCGCGGCCGATCTCCTCGGCGTCGACGAACCCGGCAGCATGAAGTTCCGCCATGACGCCCGGCGCGGACTCGTGCGGGTGACCGGACATCGACTCAGCCCCGTACATGGCTTCGGGCGCGTGTGTCTCGCCCAACCGAATGACCCGTCCTCATCTGATCACCTCTTGGTGCAGAGTCCCCTTCAGGGTAGTCCGGGCCAGGGCGGGAGGAAGCCCGTTGACGGCGGCAAAAAGCCGGCCGGGGCCACGTCGTGGTGACGTGCCCGCTGCCCGGGATCAGAGGTGGTGCGGTGTGGTCAGGACGATCCGAAGAGGCCGTCCGCCGAGCCGCCGCCGCCGGGGGTCTCGACGGCGGTCACGTTGACCACCGAGGCGTCCGACGACGAGCCGAGGAAGCCGGCCGCGCCGCTGTACACGGCGGTGACGCCGTGCGCGCCGA
Source organism: Rhodococcus sp. P4_C10 (assembly GCF_056402135.1). NCBI lineage: Bacteria > Bacillati > Actinomycetota > Actinomycetes > Mycobacteriales > Nocardiaceae > Rhodococcus > Rhodococcus sp. P4_C10. Next base: position 34,491 of record NZ_JBFUHZ010000006.1, read on the forward strand.
CCGCGGTGAAGCTGTGGGTCAGCGTCGCCGTCGCGCCGGTCACCGGAACCGGAGCGCCGATCGCGGTGGTGCCGTCGAAGAACTGGACGGTGCCGCCGGCCTGGCCCGGGGCCACGGTCGCGGTGAGCGTCGCCGTCTGGCCCGCGGTCGCGGTGGCCGGGGCGTCGAGCGTGGTGGTGGTGCGGACCTCGTTCGGCGCCGGGACCGACACCTCGATGCTGCGGGCGGCGGCGGTGGACGCCGTGAATCCCTTGGTGCCGTTGAACTTCGCGGTGATCGCGTGCGTGCCCGCGGTCTCGAACTCGTGCGCCAGCGTGGCGACGGAACCGGCCATGGCGACGGGGGCGCCGATCGCGGTGGTGCCGTCGAAGAACTGGACGGTGCCGCCGGCCGGGGCCGGGTCGACGGTCGCGGCAATGCTGACGGCCACCCCGGTCTTGGCGTGGCTCGGCGTGGTCAGCACGGTGGTGGTGTCGCGGACGACGGTGCTCACGGTGACGGTGCGGGCCGCGGAGGTGGACCCGGCGATCCCGGGTGCGCCGAGGTAGACGGCGGTGACGGTGTGCGTGCCGTCGGTCTCGAAGACATGCGGGAGCTTCGCGGTGCCGCCGGTGAGCGCGACCGGTGCGCCGAGGTTCACGTCGCCGTCCTTGAACTGAACGGAGCCGCCGACGGTGGCCGGGCTCACCGTGGCGGTGAGGTCGACGGTCGCGCCGTTGTCCGCGGTCGCGGGGGCCGCGAGCGTGGTGGTGGTGGCGGTGTCCGGGCGGGCGACGACGTTGATCGTCGCGAGCGGGCCGGCACCGGCGTTCAGCGCCGCGCCGCCGCTGTCGCGCGGTGAGCAGCGGGTCGCGGACCAGTAGGACACGCCGGCGACGGGGTCCTTCTCGCGGATCAGCGAGGTGTAGAAGTTCTCGTCCGCCTTGTAGTTTCCGGCATTGCCGGCGGTACGGACCTTCGGCTCCACGACGGATCCGACGGGGCCGGCCACGGCCGTCACCTCGATCGCCGGTAGCCGGTAGGTGGTGTCACCGCTGGCGTTGACGACGATGCCGCCCTCGGCGCCGTCGTTACTGCTCGGCCCGTTCCCGACGGTCTCGTTGCCGCCGGAAAGGCGCAGCACCGGCCCGGCCGGATCCGGGTTGCCGTTCTCGGCGACCCGCACCACGGACGGTGCCTTGCCGGCGAGGTTCACGGCGGTGCCGGGAACCACGGCGGCGGAGACCAACTGTGCGCCTTCGGGGATCTCGTAGTCGAACTTGAGCCGCGAGACGCTGGCGCGGTTGCGCAGGTTCTCGCCCTTGCCCGGCAGCGTCATCGCCTTCGGCTGCAGCCGGTAGGTGAAGGTGTCACCGGTGATCACGGTGGCCGGGGCGTCGACCGTGACGCCGGCCGCGATGGTCTTGTCGGTGGTGTCGAGCAGGCTCTTGAACTTGCCCCAGCAGGCGGCGGTGAAGTCGGTGTTGGTGGGTGCGGCGGAGGCGGGGGCGGCGAACAACAGCCCGCCGGTGGCCATCCCGGCGGCCGCGAGGACCGCCACTGCGCGGCGCATGGGCGCGTGCGACATGAGTACTCCTGAGGTGGTGGTGCGAGGGTGGCGGGTGGTCACGAGCCGAACGGCAGCGAGGCGGAACCGGTGCCGCCGGCCCCGTCGCCCGCCTCGGACGCGGTCACGGCGAAGGGGGCGGAGGTGGAGGCCACGTAGCCGGCCGCACCGCTGTAGACGGCGGTGACGGAATGGCCACCCGCGGTGGTGAAGGTGTGTGGCAGGATCGCCGCGCCGTTGACCACGGTGACCGGTCCACCGATCTTGTCGGTGCCGTCCATGAACTGGACGGTGCCGCCCGCGGAGGCGGGGGAGACGGTGGCGGACAGGTCGACGGACTTGCCGACGGTGGCCGTGGGCAGGGCGGTCACCTTGGTGACGGTCGCGACGTCGGACGGCGCCGGGGCGCTGACGTCGACGGTGGCCGAGGCCGACTGCGAGGCGGCGAAGCCGAGCGAGCCCTGGTAGGACGCGGTGATGTTGCGGTGGCCTGCGCCGGCGAAGGTGTGTGCCAGGGTGGCGACGCCGCCGACGACCTCGACGGGCGCGCCGATCGGGGTGTTGTCCTCGGCGAACTGGACGGTGCCGCCCTCGGGTGCGGGCGAGACCGTCGCGGACAGGGCGACCGCGGACCCGGAGGTCGCGGTGGCGGGCACGGTCAGCGTGGTCGCGGTCGGCGCGGCGACGACCGCGGCGGGCGCGACGTTGACGGTCTGGGCCGCGGAGGTCGAGCCGGTGAACCCGTCGGTGCCGTTGAAGACGGCGGTCAGGGTGTGCGCGCCTTCGGTGGCGAAGGTGTGGCGCAGCGCGGCGGTGCCGCCCACGACCGTGGCCGGTGCGCCGATGTTGGTGTTGCCGTCCTTGAACTGGACGGTGCCGCCCGCGGGGGCGGGTGCGACCTCGGCCGAGAGGGTGACGGCGGCGCCGATCGTGGCGTCGGCTGGCGCGGTCAGCGTGGTGGTGGTGTCCACGGCGGGCGCGACGACCTGAATCGTGGCCAGCGGCTTGGCGCCGGCGTTGAGCGCGCCGCCCTGGCTGTCCCGGGGCACGCAGCGGGTGGGCGCCCAGACGGTGCCGACGACCGGTGCCGACGCCTTGGCCAGCGAGGTGCTGTAGTTCTCGTCGGCGCTGTAGCCGGCGGCGTTGCCGCTGGTACGCAGCTTCGGGGTGATGGTTCCGGGGGCGACGGCGGTGACGGTGACATCGACCGCGGGCAGCTGGAAGACGCTGTTGCCGCCGGAGTTGGCGGAGCCGTCGAGGTTCTTCTTCCACTTGGGCGCGCGGATGCCGCCCTCGCTGTCACCGCTGCTGCTCGGGCTGTTGCCGATCACCTCGTTGTTGCCGGACAGCCGCAGGATCGGGCCGTTCGCGTCCACGCTGCCCGCGTTGTTCACGCGCAGCACGTTGGGGGCGATGTTGTCGAGGTTGGCGCCGGTACCGGGCACCACGGTGGCGCTCACCAGGGTGGTGTTGGCCGGGATCTCGAAGTCGAACTTGATCCGGGACAGGTTGGTGGTGGTGCCGCCGGACTGCGAGTCCGGGTAGGAGCCGGGACCGTGCTGGATCCGGTACGTGAACGTCTCGTCAGGGGCGACGGTGGCGGGGGCGGTCACCGTGACGGACGCGGCGGCGACCTGGTGCTGGGGGCCGGCGAACTTCGAGGGGGTGGCCTGGCAGGCGGTCTGGAAGTTGACGGTGCCCGCGTTCGCGGGGGCGCCGATCAGTGCGAGTCCTGCGGTGAGGGCGACGACGCCGAGGGGCGCGGTGGTGCGGTGCAGGCTGGATCGAGGCATGGGTATACCGGTCTCTCAGGTGGTGATGGGCGGAGATTTGAGAGAAAGTAGAACATGTTCTAACCATGCGGATGATACGAATGAGTCGGACAGTTGTACGCCCGTCCCAGTTACCCTGTCGGGGTGTGCGCTCAGGGGGCGGATGCGGACAACGCAAAGGGCGCCTCCGTGAACGGAGGCGCCCTTCGGTGGTCAGGTGGACGCGTCGCCGAGTCGGCGAGGTCCCCTAGACGAAGTCGCTATTTAGACGGTGCGAACGCCGGTGGCCTGCGGGCCCTTCTGGCCCTGGCCGATCTCGAACTCCACGCGCTGGCCCTCGTCGAGGGTCTTGAAGCCGCTGCCCTGGATCTCGGAGTAGTGCACGAACACGTCGGGTCCGTCACCGTCCTGCTCGATGAAGCCGAAGCCCTTTTCGCCGTTGAACCACTTGACGGTGCCTTGTGCCACTTTTTTACTCCTGTTACTGCGAGCCGAACCTCAGGTCGAGGATCCCGGTCTCGACTACAGAGTGCCACCTCGCGGCCGCCGCGTCTACGGCGGGTCTATGCTTTGAGGTTCACCGCGCCGGGTTTGCAGTGCTCCGGGGCATTATGTGGCCTTCATCACATAACGCTATATCCGCACTGGTGCCGGCCTCCCGGAGGCCGTGGCGAGGGGCGGTCGGCCCCGCTTCGGGCGGTCCTGAATTCAGTCGGCAGGGCAGCCGGTCGGTCGTCCGAGATGCCGTCGCCAGGGCCGGGCTGTGGCCGCCCGCATCCGCGTGCCGGGGACTGCGGATTCCGTTCCGGGTCAGGTCATTCCTCATAATTGATTGCAGTTTGAACGACTCGCGCCGTCGCGGGGCAGGTTGATGCGGGGTCGAGATGCTCTCGGTCTCACCTGATTTGGGCGGCTCCGGGGTGGAGTGTCGAACTCGGCGGGATCTGGCGTGCTGCCATACCCTCAGGGGGCGCTTTCCATGACTCGAAGCAGGGCCGCCGACAGTAGGGATTTCGTATGAGTATGACTCGAAAGTCATTGTCCGTATTCGCATTTGCCGGCGCAGCCTGCCTTGCCCTTGCGCCCGCGGCGTCGGCGGCAACCAGCTACCAGATCACCGCCGTGCCGCCGATCGGAACCATCTACTCCGACACCGTCACGACCCTTGCGGTCGTGGTCGCCCCCAGCCCCGTCGGTGCGGCCGGATCCACCCCGGTCGTCATCGACATCACCGAACCCGACGGCGACCATCGCACGCTGACGGCAGCGCTCACGCTGGGTGGTGCGACAGTGGCCACCTCGGTGCACGAGGCCGGCCGCTATGTCGCAGTCCTCACCTTCGCTCCGCCGGTCGGCGATCCCGCCACTACCACAATGGCATTCGACGTCCTGGAGTCGCCGTTCGGCACCGGCAGCGCATCGTAGCGCTGGGTGGCAGCGGGCCTGCGGCGGCGCACTCGCTCGGCAGATTCGGCTGCGTCTCCCGGTTGTCGCGATCGCCGGAAGTGGTTTCGGCACAGCATTTTCGGAGGCTGCTCCCTTGGGCGAGTGCGCTCACGAGCGGTCGAGCTGACTCACGGTCCGTGAGCCCTTGCATCGGCTCGGGCCTGCGCGAAGGATTGGTCTTGTGGTGGCCGCTGCCGCGGGCCGTGTGGTGCCCGCTGAACGGTGGACCGCGACGTCCCGGCCGCCGGAGATCGCACTCACGGCGGGGCCGCGTTGCCCCGCCCGAGGAGGCAGACATGTTCATCCAAGTCATTCAGGGAAAGGTTGCGGACGAGGCGGGCCTGCGCCGGTGCATGGACCGCTGGACCGAGGAACTGCAGCCGGGGGCGACCGGCTACCTGGGCTTCACCTGCGGAACGTCCGACGACGGGACGTTCATCATGCTGGCCCGGTTCGAGTCCGCGGACGCGGCTCGCCGGAACAGTGAGCGGCCGGAACAGGGCGTGTGGTGGGCCGAGACGGAGCGCTGCTTCGACGGCCCCTGCACCTTCATGGACTGCCCGGACGTCACCGAGTGGATGGGTGGCGGCTCGGACGAAGCGGGTTTCGTACAGGTCATGGAGGGGCACACGCCCGATGCGGGCCGGCTGCGGGACGTGCTGACGCAGGCGGGCGATCAGGTCCACCGGCTGCGGCCGGAGATCATCGGCGGCACCCTCGCGGCCGACGCCGACGGCGACTACGTCGAGGCCGTGTACTTCACCTCCGAGTCGGACGCACGCACCCACGAGAAGGTGGAGATCCCCGACGACCTGCGTTCGCTGTTCGAGGAGGAGCGGAAGCTGATGGGGGAGGTGTCCTACCACGACCTGCACGAGCCGATGCTGGTCTCGGCGCGCCGAAAGTGACACTGGCGCAAGCGATGGAGCCCCCGGAGTGTCGGGGGCTTCTCCGGTGGCGGGGGATGAGGTGCCGCCCGAGCCAGGTCTCGGCTGGGCGGCCGCGGCCGGCCGGTCAGGGCAGCGGCAGGACGTGGGTGTGTGACTTGACGGCCTGCAGTAGTTCGCGCCGCGACAGGGTGTGCGGGCCGCAGGCGCAGCGGGCCGGGACGGCGTCGTCCTCGAACGCGGTCGCCGCGAGCATGTCGACGAATTCGGAGCCCAGGCTGTCTCCGTGATGAGCGGTGTCGACGAAGTCGCGCGAGCCGTGCGCGTGTGGTCCGCCCCCGGACACCAGTGCGGGGCCTTCGGGCGTCTTGTAGACGGTGGCCACCCGATGACTCGACGGGCAGGTGACCCGGACCAGGGCGTGGTCGCTGCGCTGAGGACCCAGTGCCTCTACCGCTGCCCGCGCGGTCCGGCGGCGTTCGGATGGTGTGATTTCCAGGGTGTTCATTCCTCAATTGCACACCCGGAAGGCCGCGTGTCCAAGGGGGAATCTGCCAACGGTGGCAGTACCTCATTGTCGCCGACCGATGGCATCGAAGTTGATACCGTGACGCGCAGTTCGTCCGCGGCCGGCCGCCGTCGACGATCTGTCCAGCCGTGATCCACCCATCAGAGGGGGCGCCACAGAGATGTCCGGTACCAGTGAGGATTCCGAGTTCGCCCAGGCCGTGAACGGCGTCGTCGAGACGGCGATTCCGGTGGTGCACAACATGGGTGTGCGGGCGACCTCGGCCAGGAGGGGGTATGCGTCGAGCATGGTCCCGGTCGAGGGGAACGGCAACCACTTCGGCGTCATGTATGCGGGCGTGCTGTTCACGGTCGCGGAGATGCTCGGTGGGGCGATCGCGGTGGCCTCGTTCGACGGGACCCGCTACTACCCGTTGGTGAAGGACCTGAGGATCACGTTCAAGCGCCCGGCGACGTCGGACGTGCGCGCCGAGGCGACGCTGGACGAGGACACGATCATCCGCGTCACGCGGGAGGCGGACGAGGCGGGAAAGTCCGACTTCACCCTGGAGTCGACGGTCAGCGACGCCGACGGCGTGGTCGTTGCGGTGACGACGGGGCTCTACCAGTTGCGCGCGCTCGGGCGGTAACCAACCGGTCCTGTCTCCTTGGGGCACGGACGATCACGGCTGCGGAGCGTCGTCCGAGGTGTGTAGGTGGGCCCGCTCTCCGTCGCGGTCGAAGATGGTGAGGATCTCCACGGGGCCGTCGTGCGCGACGATGGCGTGCGGGACCATCGTCGAGAACTCGGCTGCCTCACCCGGCTGGATCAACAGGGTCCGCTCACCCAGGTGCAGCCGCACCGTGCCGGACAGCACGGTGAACCACTCGCGGCCGGGGTGCACGCCCAGCCGACCTTCGCCGGTCGACCGCTCGGGGGTGATGCGCATCTTCGCCACGGTCACGCCGTTCAGGGCGCCCTCGCGGGAGAGCAGCCAGATCGTCTGCCCCCGCGTGTGCTCCGGCTGCGGCCGGATCACCACATCCTCGTCGTCGGCCGACTCGACGAGCTGATCGAGCGTGGTGCCGAGGGCACGCGCAATGGGGACCAGCTGGTCGAGAGCGATCCGGCGGTGCCCGGTCTCGATGCGGCTGAGGGTGGAGGGACTCAGGAAGCAGCGGGCGGCGAGCGCGTCCAGCGACCAACCCCGGGCCAGCCGCAGTCCGCGGATGCGCTGGCGGATCAGGGCGTCCACATCGGTTTCTTGCGTCATAGGCAAGATGGTATGCCTGTTGCGCATTTCGGCCCTACTGTGGAGGCATGACACAGCACGACCACCACGACCGCCACCGAAGCCACGGCCACGAGCACGGGCACGGGCACGGGCATCACAACGACGCGGATCTGGCGGACCTGCTGGACCTGGACGCCGAGGTGCACGGCTCGTACCTCGGCGACCTGACCGAGTGGCTGGGACGCCACACTCCCGACGCGCCGAGCACGGTCGTCGACGTCGGCGCGGGGACGGGCACCGGCAGCCTCGCGCTGGCGAGGCAGTTCCCCGCATCCGAAGTGATCGCGATCGACCGGTCGCCGGTGATGCTCGACCGAGTCCTGGCGGCCGCCCGCGGGCAGGGCGTGGCCGAGCGGATGCGCGTCGTGCAGGCCGACCTCGACCTCGGCTGGCCCGCCGCAGTCGGTGGGATGGACCTCGCCTGGGCGGCCTCGTCGCTGCACGAGGTCGCCGACCCCGACCGGGTGCTACGCGAGATCCACGACGCACTGAATCCGGGCGGCCTGCTGGTGGTCGTCGAGATGGACGCGCTGCCGCGCTTCCTGCCGGACGACCTGGGGATGGGCACGCCCGGGCTGGAGACACGCTGCCACGAGCTGCTGGACAAGGCGGACTGGAACGCACACCCGGATTGGCGGCCGCACCTCGGCCGGGCCGGCTTCGAGGTCGCCGGGCAACGCAGCTTCGCCGTCGATGCGAACCCGGCACCGCCGCGCACGGGGCTCTATGCGCGCGCCTACTTCACCCGCATCCGTGCGTTCCTCGACGGCCAGTTGGACGCCGACGACCTGGCCGCGCTCGACCACCTCCTGGACGACGAGAACCCCGGCTCGCTCCTGCGCCGCGGCGACCTGACGGTCCGGGGCAGCCGCACCGCCTGGGCGGCGCGTCGCCCCTGACTCCGATCGGCCGGCCGGATCACCTAAGGGAGCGGTTGCCCGCCGCGCTGGGCCAGGAGGACGCTCATCAGCCCTGCCTCCTGTCGCTGGGTCGCCATCATGTCGCGAGCCGCCTGCTTGACCGGTCCGCCGGTGAGCATCGCGTCGGCGGCCTGTGCCATCGCGACGCCGCCCAGGTGGTGGCGGTACATCAACTGGAGGAACAGCACCTCGGCGTCGCGGCCACGGGCGGCGGAGAGGGCGTCGAGTTCGGCCATGGTCGCCATGCCGGGCATGAGACCCGACGAGGGGTCGGATGCGGCCGAGGGTTCCGGATGGTGGTGTGCGCCAGCGGCATCCGCCGTCATCCAGGACATCGGCTGCCGGTTGGTGGGCGACGCGTCGGCGAGGCGAAGCCAGCCGAGGAGCATGCCGATCTCCACGGACTGGCTGTCGTGGATCTGTCGGGCCAGGGCGGCGATACCCGGGTCGACGCCCGGATCGAGGCGCTGCGCCATCTGCATGGCCTGCTGGTGGTGGGCCGCCATGTCCTGGACGAAGCCGATCTCGGTGGCGCTGAGCACCGGGTCGGCGACGGGCGGGTCCGCGGGGGCGACCAACGGCCGCAGGGCCGCGCCGATCACCAGCAGCAGCACTGCCAGCGACGTGAACGCGACCCCGCGCACGAGGGTGGACCTCGTCATGACCCGAGGGTCGACCGCTGGTTCGCCGGCGGGGTGTAGACGTCCTCGTCGAGGTGCAGGGCGAGGAAGCCGTTGTCGGAGCAGGTGACCCAGAGGTCGTTGCCGCGCCACTCCGGCGGCGACATGCACCAGTCGGTGGACAGGTCGCCGCCGAGGGTCATGCCGGTGCGCCTGCTCTGTGCCTGGGCGGGATCGAACTCTCCGCGATCCTTGGCCGCCGGCACGGCGAGTGCGGCGAGCGCGGGGTATCCGAGGATCGATGCCAAGGCGTGTGGCGAGTTCCAGCGCTCCAGGTTGCGGCCCGTCATGGCCGGCGGATTGAAGTAGCCGATCTCCTTCGCCGCGAACGGATCTCGGACGTCGAACACCCGGATGCCCGAGGATGCCCAGCCGCAGGCGAGGGCCGTCGGATCCACGGGCCGGTCCGCCGTGCAGTAGTGCGAGTCGTAGGCGAACGCCGATCCGCCCGAGGCCGACGCCATCTGGCTGTCGATGTTCTCGGGGAGGTTGATCTCGAGCTTGATGCCACCGACGATCTTCGGGTTGGCGTCGTCGGCGACGTCGATCAGCTTGACCCCGCCGGACGCGGCCTCGTCGACGGTGAACAGGTACGGGTGGCCGTCGTAGGTCACCGGGACGCTGTGCTGGGTGGCGAATCCGTCGGTCCACGTCATCTGGGCCAGCACCGGCACCTGCGGATTCGGGTCGCGGCGCTGCACCGCACTGGTGTCGAGGACCCTGAGGCCGCCGGCGTTGTCCGCCAGGTACATCCGGTTGCCGTCGGTGCTCATGCCGAAGCCGTGTGACGACGGACCGGACAGGCCCTGCCAGATCACCCGCGGGTTGGCGGGGTCGGTCAGGTCGACCGCGCTGACCAGTCCCGGGACCACCCCCGAGGACCAGTAGGTCATGCCGTCGGGTGAGAACCCGCCCTCGTGGGAGGTGATGGGCAGCGGCATCTGCAGGTTCGTGCCGGTTCCCGGGTTGAGCAGTCTCGGGCGTGCACAGTCGGAGATGTCGTACACCGAGAGCAGGCCGGAGCCGGTGAGCGCCGGAACACCGGTGCCCACCAACAGCTTCCGCCCGGAGTGGACCTTCAGGCTTTCCCACGTACCGGCGAGCATGGCCGGCTCGGTCAGGTTCACGGTGGGCACCGGGTTCGCGGGGTCGGAGACGTCGAGGACCTGCACGCCCGGGGCGGGCCCGAGCAGGTCGCCGGGGAAGATGGTGCCCAGGTAGGCGCAGTGGTCGAAGCTGGCCGAGATGATGCCGGCGCCGCGGCCGGCGAACCCGCCGACCCGGGAGATGTTGCAGTTGTAGCCCTCGGTGCTGCGCCCACTGTCCCGGTCGGCCGCGGGCACGTCGCCCTGCATTCCCGTCTCCGGTCGTGAGCCCGGTCCGCAGTCCGCAGACTTGGCCATGCTCCGGCCGACCTCGTGCGACTCGATCACCACACCCGAGGTGTCGGGTCGGGGTGCGGCGGCGTCGCTGACGACCGGCAGCAGCAGCGCCATGGCGGCCGCACCGGCGGCCGCGCGAACGGCGTTCAAGGACTTCACGTTTCGATTCCCCTCAAACCGGACACCTCTGTCCGGATGGAAATGCAGTGTGCGTCACACCGGGTGGCGGAGTCAATAGTGCGGGCCGGGACCCGCCTCGCCGCCGCGACGGCGGCCTCGGCGGGCGACCGCGTGCCCGGCGTCATTACGCTGGCGGGCGTGAACTCTGTGCGTCGGGTCAACCGAGGACCCAAGGCCGCCGCGGAGAACCGCGCCGCGATCGTCGCCGCCGCGAGAGAAGTGTTCGCCGAGCACGGGTTCGACGTGCCGATGAGCCTGATCGCACGCACCGCCGGGGTCGGCCAGGGCAGCCTCTACCGGCACTTCCCGAGCCGGGACAGTGTTGTCCTCGCGGTGTTCGAGGAGAACATCGCCGTGGTCGAGGAGCTGGCCCTGCGACCGGAGTCCACCCTCGACGACGTCCTCGATGCGCTCGTCGAGCAGGTCACCACCTCGACCGCGTTCATCGCGATGGTGCGCCCCATCGGCACCGACGATCCCCGCATCATCGAGGTCAGCGGGCGGCTGACCGAACTGCTGGCAGGCAAGCTCGACGGTGCACGCCGCGATGGCGCGGTCCACGCGGACGTGGACGCGGGCGACGTCGTCCTGGCGCTGGCGATGTTCGCGGCCATCCTGATCGAGGCCGACGAGCCGACCCGCCGCGAGGTCGCGGCGCGGGCGTGGTGGATGCTCCGGCGCGGGCTGCGGCCGTAGCGTCACCACCGGACCGGTCGGTGCGCCGAGGTAGTCGGGCGGTGCGAGCCCCACTCGCCGCCAGGACCAGCCCGCTCAGCGCCAGTCGTCGACGGGTTCGGGGCTGCCGGCGGCCATGTGTCCCCAGCAGTCCGGCCGACTGCCGTCGACGTCGGTGTGGCCGTAGGTGACTGCCAGCCCGTGCGAGGTGAGCACCTGCCCGGCGAACCGGCGGCGATCGGGGTCGGCGGCGAGCGCGGCGACACCGCGGGCCACGAAGGCGGGCGACTCGGAGATGGCGAAGCCGGGTTCCGCGACGAGGGCGTCGCGCCAGGTCGGCTCGGTCACCCGGTAGATCTCGAGCATTGCCTCCGACCGGATCCAGCCGGGAGTGACTGCGACACAGGTGGTGTCGGTGTCGGCGAGTTCGGCGGTCATGCCCGTCATGATCCGCTCGACGTTGGCCTTGACGAGGTCGTAGTAGGGGCCGACCAGCTGCCGGTAGTTCTGGTTGTACTCGTGGGTGCCGTCGGTCATCTCCACGACGAGGCCGGCGCCGGTCTCCAGGACCAGCGGCATCGCCCGGGCCAGGGTGATCAGGTGCGTGTGCACGCCCATCTCCAGCATGCGCAGCCCGCCGGCGAGGTCGTGCTGCCAGATCGGCTTGTTCCACTCGGCGTAACGGTCGCCGCCGAAGATGTCGTTGACCAGGACGTCCAGTCGTCCCCGTTCGGTCCGGATCCGGTCGATCAGCGCCTCGACCTGGCCCACGTCCAGGTGGTCGACGCGCAACGCGGTGCCGCTGCCGCCGGCGGCCGCGATCAGGTCGCCGGTTCCCTCGATGGTCTCCGGCCGGTCGATCTCGGAGCGGCCGTGCTCCCTGCTGCTGCGCCCGGTCGCGTACACGTACGCACCCGCCCGGGCCAGTTCGACCGCGATCGCCCGCCCACAGCCGCGGGTCGCCCCGGCGACCAGTGCCACCCGTCCGTCCAGTTGTCCCGCTGCCACTCAACAAGCGGCCAGGTTCTCGAAGATGGTGGCGTTGGCCATCCCGCCGCCTTCACACATGGTCTGCAGTCCGTAGCGCACACCCTCGGCGCGCATGTGGTGGACGAGGGTGGTGGCCAGGCGGGCACCCGACCCGCCGAGCGGATGGCCGAGCGCGATCGCGCCGCCGAGGGGGTTCACCCGGTCCTCGGGCGCCCCGGTGGCTCGCAGCCACGCGCCGACGACGCTGGCGAACGCCTCGTTGACCTCGAACGCGCCGATGTCGTCGAGGGTCAGCCCGGCCCGCTCGAGCACCCGCGCGGTGGCGGGGATCGGACCGGCCAGCATCGTGACGGGGTCGTCGCCGACCACCGTCGCGGTGTGCACCCGGGCGATCGGGGTGAGCCCCAACTGCCGGGCCCGCTCCCCGGACATCACCAGCAGCGCGGACGCGCCGTCGGAGATCTGCGATGCGTTGCCCGCGGTGATACGGCCGTCCTCGGGGAAGATCGGGTCCAACTGGCCCAGCTTCTCGAGGGTCGAGGCGCGGCGAACTCCCTCGTCGGACTCGAGCTTCGTCCCGTCCGGGAGGATCACGGATGCGATCTCGCCGGTGAAGCGCCCCTCGTCGAGGGCGCGGGCAGCCCGTTGGTGCGAGCGCAGGGCGTACTCGTCGAGCCAGGTGCGGCTCAGCTCGTACTTGGTGGCGAGGGACTCGGCGCCGCGAATCTGGTTGAACTCGATTCCGCCGTAACGCTGCTTGATCGCGTCGCTGTTGGCATCGCCGAGGCCGACGCGTCGCGCCGATCCCATCGGGATCCGGGTCATCGACTCGACGCCACCGGCGACCGCGATGTCGTACTGGCCGGAGATCACGCCCGCGGCGGCGAAGTGCAGCGCCTGCTGGCTGGAGCCGCACTGACGCTCGATCGTGGTGCCCGGCACCGACTCCGGCCAGTTCGCGGCGAGGACGGCGTTGCGGGCGATGTTGCCGGCCTGCTCGCCGACCTGGCCCACGCAGCCCCACACGACGTCGTCGACCAGACCGGCGTCGATGCCCGCCCGGTCGAGCAGCGCGTTCAGGACGGTCGCGGACAGGTCGACGGGGTGGACCTCCGCCAGGCCGCCCTTGCGGCGCCCGACGGGGCTCCGGACGGCTTCGACGATGACTGCATCACGCATGGTGTGTTCCTGTTCTGTCGTTCTCGGTGATCACGTCGCGGTCCAGACCGGGGCGCGGCGCTCGGTGAACGCGGCCGCCCCTTCCCGCGCGTCGCTGGAGCCGAACACCGGCATCACGATCTGCCGGGTCCGCTCGAAGTGCTCCGCAACCGGCCAGGCGGGGGACTCGTCGACGACCCGCTTGCTGGCCTGGACCGCGAGCGGTCCGTTGGCGGCGATCTCCTCGGCGAGCTCGATCGCGGCCGCCAGCACCGCGGACTCGGGGGCGAGGCGGTTGACCAGGCCGAGCGGGTGCAGCTGCGCGGCGGTCATCGCCTTGCCGGTGAGCACCATCTCCAGCGCGATTGCCCTGGGCAGTCGCGCCGGCAGCCGGGTCAGCCCACCCGCCGCGGCCACCAGGCCGCGCCGGACCTCGGGCAGGCCGAAGGTCGCGGTCGGCGCGGCGACGACGAGGTCGGCGGCCAGCACGATCTCGAAGCCGCCGGCGAGGGCGTTGCCCTCGACGGCCGCGATGAGCGGCTTGCTCGGCGGGGCCTCGACCAGTCCGGCGAACCCTCGACCCTCCACGCGGGGACTTTCGCCTCGCAGGAAGGCCTTGAGATCCATTCCGGCGCAGAAGTTTCCACCGGATCCGGTGAGCACGCCCACCCGCAGGCCGGGATCGGTGTCGAGCAGGTCGACCGCCGCGGCAACCGCCTGTGCGACCTCACGGTCGACCGCGTTGCGGGCCTGCGGGCGGTTGAGCGTGATCACCAGGACCGGTCCCACCCGCTCGGTCAACACGACCGGTGCGGGTGCCGCGTCGGTCATCGCGGGGCCATCCGGATCGCGCCGTCGAGGCGGATCGTCTCGCCGTTGAGCATGCCGTTCTCGATGATGTGCGCGGCCAGCGCGGCGAACTCGGAGGGCTCGCCGAGGCGCTGCGGGTGCGGGACAGAGGCGGCCAGCGCGTCACGGATGTCGTCGCGGGCGTTGAGCAGCAGCGGCGTGGCGAAGACGCCGGGCGCGATGGTGCACACCCGGATCCCGACGCCGGCGAGGTCGCGGGCCGCGGGCAGGGTCATGCCCACCACGCCGGCCTTGGAGGTGGCGTAGTTGATCTGCCCGATCTGCCCCTCGTAGGCGGCGACGGAGGCGGTCAGCACGCACACGCCGCGGTCGCCGTCCTGCAGCTCGTTCTTGGCCATCGCCTCGGCCGCGAACCGCAGCACGTTGAAGGTGCCGATGACGTTGAGCCGGATGACCGACTCGAACGGCTCGAGGTCGGTGGCCTTGCCCTCCTTGGTGAGGATGCGCATGGGCCGACCGCGGCCGGCGCAGTGCACGACGGACCGCACCGGGCCGCGCTCGGAGGCGGCGGCGAACGCCGCGGCGACCGCATCCTGGTCGGTCACGTCGGTCGGGACGAACTGCGCGGCCGGGCCCAGCGCCGCGGCCTGCTCGGCCCCGGCCGAGCCGGGAAGGTCGAGGAGGGTGACGGTGGCGCCGGCCTCGACCAGGCGGGTTGCGGTGGCCAGTCCGAGTCCGGATGCGCCGCCGGTGATTACGGCGTTGGTGTCCTTGATCTGCATGTCGATGATCCTTCGATGCGGTCCGGGCGCGGGGCGTCCGGGTTGGGAACGGGGTGTGGCCCGCCGGGGCCGGATGGGATGCCTACAGGCCCATCGACTTCGAGATGACGCTCTTCATGACCTCGCTGGTGCCGCCGAAGATCCGGGTGACCCGGGCATCGGCGTACAGCCGCGCGATCGGGTACTCGCTCATGTAGCCGTAGCCGCCGTGCACCTGCAGGCACTTGTCGATGACCCGGGCCTGCATCTCCGTGCAGAACAGCTTCACCTTGGCGGCGTCGGCGGGGGTGAGGGTGCCGGCGTCCAGCGCGATCAGCGCCTGGTCGACCAGCGCCTGCCCGGCCTGCAGTTCCGTCGCGCACTCGGCGAGCACGAACTTGGTGTTCTGGAAGTCGGCCAGCGGCTTGCCGAACACCAGGCGCTCCTTGGCGTAGTCGATGGCGAGGTTCACGGCGGCGGTGGCGGTGGCCAGGCCGGTGATCGCGATCGAGAGTCGCTCCTGCGGCAGGTTGTGGGCGAGCATGCCGAACGCCTTGCCCTCCTCGCCGAGCAGGTTCCGGGCCGGCACGCGGACGTTGTCGAACGTCAGCTCGGCGGTGTCGGACGACTTCATGCCGATCTTGTGCAGGTTGCGACCGCGGATGAAGCCGGGCATGTCACCCTCGACGACCAGCAGCGACAGGCCCTTGCGGCGGTTCTCGGGATCCTTCGAGGTGCGCGCCACCACGATCACCAGGTCGGCGTTGATGCCGCCGGTGATGAAGGTCTTGTTGCCGTTGAGGATGAAGTCGTCGCCGTCGCGGACGGCGGTGGTGGTGACGCCGGCCAGGTCGGAACCGATGCCGGGCTCGGTCATGGCGATCGCGCTGACCAGGCCGCCGTCGGCGAAGCCGGGGAACCAGCGGTCGCGCTGCTCCTCGTTGGCGTACTCGAGGAAGTACGGCAGCACGGTGTTCAGGTGTACCTGGAACCCGCCGAGAGAGGCTGCGGCGTAACCGATCTCCTCGTAGACGACGGTGTTGAACAGGAAGCTGTCGATGCCGCCGCCGCCGTACTGCTCGGGCACCTGCAGGCCGTTGATGCCGATCTCCGCGGTCTTCTTGTAGAAGTCGCGGGGGATGGAACCGGCGGCCTCCCAGTCGGGCAGGTTCGGGGTGATCTCCTTGGCGATGAACTGGCGGACGGAGTCGCGGAAGGCGTCGTGGTCTTCGGTGAAGATGCTGCGCTGCATGGTGTTTCCCTATTCGAAAAGTGTGGATGGCGGCAGGTGGGTGCCGGTGGTCAGCGGATGCCGACGACCTTGTCGGCGACGAGCGCGTCGACCTCGTCGGCGGGGTAGCCGAGCTCGGTCAGCAGTTCGGCGCTGTGCTGGCCGAGGTCCGGGTCGCCCTCGGTCGAGAGCTTGGGCATGCTGCCCAGGTGCCAGGGCGAACCGAGGGCGGTGTTCGGCACCCCGTCCGTTCCGCTGACCTCGATGAACAACCCGGACGCCTCGACATCGGCGCTCCGCATGGCCTCGGGGTAGGTGTTGATCTTGCCCGCGACAACGCCGTTGGTGGTCAGGAGCTCCATGGCCTCGTCGCTCGTCATCGTCGAGAATGCGCCGCGCAGCTCGACGAGCATTGCCTTCCGGTTCGCCACCCGCAGTGTGTTGCTCGCGAAGCGCGGGTCCTCGGCCACGTCGGGACGCCCGATGAGGCGGCACAGCCGGCCGAAGTGCGCGTCCGAGTAGGCGGACAGGACCAGGCTTCCGTCCTTGGTCGTCATCACGTCCGCGGCGGGGGCGATGCTGGGCTGCCCGTTGCCCTTGCGCATGGGCTCCTCGCCGGTGATCAGGTACTGACCCCAGTTCGTGCCCTGCAGATGGATCGCGACCTCGAGCAGCGAGACCTCGACGGTGTCGCCCTCGCCGGTGCGGAGCCGGCGCACGTAGGCCCCCAGGATTGCCTGCGCGCAGACGTAACCTGAAGCGGCGTCGACGATCTGGGATCCGACCTTCTGTGGCTCGCTGTCGGCCTCGCCGGTGACCCACATCATCCCGCTCTCGGCCTGCGCCGCGATGTCGAGCCCGGGCCGGTACTTCGACGGTCCGTGCAGGCCGAATCCGCTGACGGTGGCGTAGACCATCCACGGGTGGGCCGCGAGGACATCCTCGGCACCGAGCCCGAACGACTCCATGACGCCCGGGCGCAGGTTCTGCACCACGATGCCGGCGCCGGCGATCAGCTTCCGGGCGATCTCCTGTGCCTTCGGGTCCTTCAGGTCCAGGGCGATGGCCCGCTTGCCGCGGTTGTAGTTCTGCAGCATGGCCTCGCCGGCCGGGCCGATGCCGCGGGCGGATTCGCCGTGCAGCGGCTCGACCTTGATCACGTCGGCGCCGAGGTCGACGAGGATCTGGGTCGCGGCCGGGGCGGCGATGAACTGTCCGAAGTCGACGACGCGAACGCCGTCCAGGGGCTTGTTGACGATCATGCTGTCTCCTCGACACTGGGTCGTGCGGCTTGTTCGACGCGGTGGCGGATGACGGCGATGTCGCGCTCGGGGTTGACGAGGAACACGGCGATCACCGCGCCGACGATCATCAGGGCGCCGCTGGACTGGAATCCGATCGCGTAGCCGGTGATCTTGTCGACGGACGAGCCGACGGCGAAGCCGAGCACCAGCGGTGCCACCATCCCGGAGATGCTCGCGACCGCCGACAGCATGCCGAGCACCATCCCGCGCTTCTTCGCCTGGACCACGTCGGCGATCGCCGAGAGTGCGACGCCGAAGGCCGCGGTGTTCAGCGAGAACGCGAGGGCGATCAGGATCAGCTGCGGCATACCCTGCTGGAGGAAGGTGAACCCGGCCATCGACAGGCCGGCACCGGCGACGAGCACCGCGCTGAGGTAGCCGCGGGCGATCCGGCGGGAGACGCCTCGCGCGACCAGCCGTCCGGAGAACCAGCCGGCGGCGATGGCGCCGATGGCGGCGAGCCCGTAGGGCAGCATCATCAGCTGACCGGTGGTGGCCGTGTCGTAGCCCAGGCCCTCCTGGAGGTAGACGGGCAGCCAGGCGATCTTCAGCGTGGTCGACCAGTACGAGCTGAACATCAGGATGGCGATGCCGACGACGGTGCCGGTCTTGAGAATCGCCTTGTACGGGGCATCGACCGTCTCGACCACGACCGTCGAGACCGGGGCCTCGTCGTCGTCACCGGCGGTGCGGCCGAAAATCAGCCAGGCCGCGGCCCACAGGATGCCCATCGCGATCAGCACGTAGAACGCGGCGTGCCAGCTCCACCTGGAGATGATGAAGGTGAGGGTCGGTGCGGCGATCAGGGTGCCGATCGAGGCGCCCGAGGAGACGAAGCCGCCGGCCATCGCCCGCTTCTCCGGCGGGAACCAGGAGTGCGCGGCGTGGTTGGCCAGTGCGAACGCGGGACCCTCGGCGAATCCGAGGATCACCCGGCAGGCGATGAGGACGCCGAAGCTGACCGTGCCGAGCAGCGGGATCATGGTGGCGACCCAGGTCAGCATCAGGCCGGCAAGCAGCCAGCGGAGGTTCACCCGGGAGGAGAGCCAGCCGAAGAACAGCGCGCCGGCCGCGAACAGCCAGAAGAAGCTGCTCTGCAGGAGGCCGAACTGTTGCGGGCTCAGCCCCAGGTCCTGCTGGATCTGGACACCGGCGAACGCGATGACGGATTTGTCGGCGTGGTTGATGAGCATGAAGAGGACCAGGAGGCCGACGACGATCCAGGCACGTCGCTTGTTCGTCGGCTTCGGTGGTGACGCCGAGGCCATCGGCGGCGCGGTGGTTTGAGTCATGGTGGTCCCTTCGGAGGAAACGATGGGGACACCGGCGGCGTGCGTGTGGGCCAGGATCGGAAGGTGACTGCCTGTGTGGATCGTCAGTCGCGCCGCGGCGGTGTGATCGGGTACACACCATTGAAAGTGCAGCGACCGATTGGGTCAAAGACAAAAAATGTTGCAGAAATACTGCAATCGCCTATGAATCGAGGTCGGATGCTGCGTTGTGTTCGCGCATCTGGCGGTCGCCGGCGTCCCGGGTCAGCCTCGCGGCCTCGACCAACGACCGGCCGAGGGTCATGTGGCCGACGACGGACTCGGCGAACTCCCCGAAGGAGTCCCGGGCGCACGCCAGGAACGCCGTCGAGGCCGCGGACGTCCGCCCGGGCCGGCGCACCACGCCCATCCGGCGGGTCAGTCGCGGCGCGAGTTCACGTACCACCCCGCCGCGCGGCAACGCGTCGAGCCCGGTGCGGAGCGCGACGATCGACACCCCGCCGCCGGCCAGGACGATCGGCAGCACGGCGCCACGCTGGCGCACCTCCACCGCGACGTCCGGCTCGACGCCGTGCATCCGCAGCGACCGGTCGATGAAGTCCCGGGTCGCGGTGCCGCGCTCGCCCATGACGAACGGGACGCGCGAGAGCTCCTTGATCGGCACCGGGTCGGGCCAGCGCGATTCGGTGCCGGGCGGGCACACCAGCACCAGCTGCTGGTCGATCAGCTCCTCGCCCACCAGTTCGTCGGTCGGCAGGGGCAGCGACAGGATGCCCAGCTCGCAGGCCCCGGACCGGACGAGCGAGACCACGTCGGCGGTCTCGTCGCGCTCCTCGATGTGGAAGCGCACGTTCGGGTACTGCTGCCGGAACTTGGCGACCCACACCGACAGCGGGTCGGAGGACAGGTCGGACAGCGAGGCGATGTCGATGCGGCCGCCGCGCATCGCGCCGACGTCGCGCACGGCGTTCTCCGCCGATTCCACGTCGCGCAGGATGGCGCGGGCGGGGCCCACGAGCGCCTCGCCGGCGGGGGAGAGGACGAGTCCGCGGCCGACGCGGTGGAACAATTCGGTGCCCAGGTCCTTCTCGAGCTTGCGCACCGCCTGCGAGAGTGACGGCTGTGCCACCCGCAGCTGCGTCGCGGCGCGGGTCACCCCGCCGAAGTCGACGACGGCGAGGAAGTACTCCATCTGGCGCAAGTCCATGGCCCAAATCTATCGGCCGCTGGGCGTGTCGCGATCGGACCGGCGTTCGACGGAGAAAGAAGATCGACGGGGTGTCGATCCACGGCATTCCCCGTTCGACCTATGGGTGAGAGGGTCCGAGGGAGGGCCCGGTAACCGAGGGAGAGAAGAACCATGAAGTACATGCTGATCATGCGCGCGACGGACGAGGCCTACGCGGGGATGGTGAACGCCGACATGAACGAGATGCTCGAGACCGTCGGCCGGTTCAACGACGAGCTGGTCCGGGCGGGCGTGCTGGTGGCCGCGGAGGGGCTCGACGACGCCGCCGAGGGCGTGGTCGTCGACTACTCCTCCGACCCGCCGGTGGTCACCGACGGCCCGTACGGCGAGACCAAGGAGCTGTTCGGCGGCTTCTACATCCTCGAGGTGGCGTCGAAGGAGGAGGCGGTCGAGTGGGCCAAGCGGGTCCCGTCGGCGGGTCCGGGCTTCAAGACCGAGATCCGGCGGGTCCCCTCGATCGACGAGTTCCCGCAGGAAAACGAGTGGATCCAGAAGGAGCGGGCGTGGCGCGAGGCCACCGGCCAGCTCTGAGCGGACCGGCAGGCGATGGTCGACCCCACCGGCCGTGAGGCCGTCGCCGCCGTCTGGCGGATCGAGTCCGCGCGAATTGTCGGTGCGCTCGCGCGGTACACCGGCGACTTCGCGCTGTCCGAGGACCTCGCCCAGGAGGCGCTCGCCGAGGCGCTGGTGACCTGGCCCCGCGACGGCGTGCCCCGTAACCCCGCGGGGTGGCTGCTCACCGTCGGCCGGCGCCGCGCGATCGACGCGTTCCGCCGTCGCTCCGCCCTCGACGAGAGGTACGCCGCCCGCCACCCGGTGCTGTCGAAGGAGGCGAGGGTGGCGCTCACTCTGCGGGTGGTCGGCGGCCTGACCAGCGACGAGATCGCCCGGGCGTTCCTCGTCCCGACCGCCACCGTGCAGGCCCGGATCACCCGGGCGAAGAAGACCCTCGGTGCGGCGCGGGTGCCGTTCGAGGTGCCGCCGGCGCCCGAGCGCGCCGAGCGGCTCGGCTCGGTGCTCAGTGTGGTCTACCTGATCTTCACCGAGGGGTCCTCGGCCAGTTCCGGTGGCGACCTGATCCGGTTCGACCTCGCGAGCGAGGCGCGGCGGCTCGCCAGAGTGTTGGCTCGGCTGGTGCCGAACGAACCGGAGGTCCACGGACTGCTGGCGCTGCTCGAGCTGACCGCGGCGCGCTTCCCCGCCCGCACCGGTCCGGACGGCGAGCCGGTGCTGCTCGAGCACCAGGACCGCCGCCGCTGGGACCGCGCCGCGATCCGACGGGGACGCGCCGCCCTGGTCCGGGCGGAGCAGGTAGGCCGGGGCCTCGGTGCCTACGGCCTGCAGGCGGCGATCGCCGAATGCCATGCCGTCGCAACGTCGGTCGCGGCGACGGACTGGGGGCGGATCGTGCTCCTCTACGAGGCGCTCGGCCGGCTCGCGCCGTCGCCGGTGGTCGACCTCAACCGGGCGGTGGCGGTGTCGATGGCGCAGGGGCCGGCGGCGGCGCTGCGGATCGTGGACGAACTGGCGGCCGCCGGGGCGCTGTCGACCTCGCACCTGCTGCCGACGGTCCGCGGCGAGCTGCTCACCAGGCTGGGGCGCGCCGATGAGGCCCGCACCGAACTGGAGCGGGCAGTTCGGTTGTGCGGCAACGAACGCGAGCGGGCGGTGCTGGTCCGCAAGCTCGCCGATCTCGGCTGACCCGTTGTCGCGTTCGGACGGTTCGGCGGTCAGTGCTCGCGGACCAGCTCGGGATGGTTGGCGCGAAGGTACAGGCCGCAGAACGTAAATGCCTCGTCGGCGAGCCGCGGCCACGCGGACCGGACGTG
The DNA here is from genome assembly GCF_056402135.1 of Rhodococcus sp. P4_C10. NCBI lineage: Bacteria > Bacillati > Actinomycetota > Actinomycetes > Mycobacteriales > Nocardiaceae > Rhodococcus > Rhodococcus sp. P4_C10. The sequence continues at coordinate 56,384 of NZ_JBFUHZ010000006.1, forward strand.
GTCGGCGAGTTCGGCGAGGGCATCCGCGACGGTGACCGTCCCGTTCGCATGCGTGCGCAGTACCGCGGTGCGGTCGTCCCAGTCGATCGCCGCCGCAGTCGGGTCGAGGGGGCCGTGAGCGGCGAGGGTCGCGGCGTCGGCCGACTCGGTGTACTCGCCGAGGACGACCGCGTGGCGGGTTTCCTCGGCGATCTCGGCGGTGGTCTCGAGTGCCGCGACGAGCCATGATCGCGGATCTGCGGTCGAGCGGATCAGGACGGCGACGAGTGGTGTCGGGTCGGGGTGGGTCGGCTCCGTCACGGCGCCGAGCACCACGGCCACGTCGTCGTCGACGACCGCGAGAGGGTGTGCGGTCAGGCTCAGTCGCGGCGCCCCTAGCAGGTGCGGGGGGGGGGGGCGAACCTCCGGAGCCCTCGGCCGCGAGAAGTTGTCCCAGCAGTGGTCCGGTTGCCCGGCGCGAAATCGACCAGCGATCGCCCTTGGAGATGGCCTCGAGGAGAATTTCGACGGTGTACAGCGCACCGACCCGTCGTGGATCCGTGTTCCGGTTCATCGGCCGATCATGTCGGCATCGGCCGCTCCTCGGCTGGAGGACGCGGCGCTTCGCGGTCCGGAAGCGCGAGGTGGTGAGTTTCGACGGTGTACAGGCGGAGCTCGGGTTCGGCTGGGCAGCAATCGGTTCGGCGGAACTCAGCGTCATCGGGGATACGATTGTCTGGCTTGCTTCTCTGCGGACCACGGGAAGAAGGACGACGGCCACTCTAAGTGATGCGGATTCGCGAACTGGAGCAGGCGAACCCGGGTTCGACGAAAGGAATTCCAATGTTCACCCGCAAAGCTTTTGGTCGAACGGCGGCCCTGATCGCGGCGGCCGGAGCGCTCTCGCTGGCGGTTCCTGCCGCTGCGTCGGCTGCTCCCGCCCCCTTCCTGCCGTCCTCGATATCGAGTTGCGCACCTGGTGAGTGGCTCACGTTCACCGCCGACCGGGTGGCGCCCGACCGGATCAACTACACCACCACGGCGCCACAGTCGAAGTGGAACGGTGCCGTCGTCCAGTGGACCAACATGACCACCGGGTCCCAGGGCTTCGCGTTCCTCAACGCCCCGCCGGCGAGCGTCGGAACGGGTCCGGTGGTGAGCATGGTGGTCGGCATTCTGCCCTGTGCGGTGTCCTCGGGTGCGGTTGTGTCCTGACGTGCGTTGATGCTCTGGACCACCAACTCACTGGCAGCATCGTGAGGAACAGGATCAGCAGCGAGGGGCGCGCGGTCCCGGTCCAGACCACCGCGCGGAGGTCGTCCATGGAACGGTGCTGGTGAGGGCCGTTGCCCCCACGTTGCCGTCGGCGACCCGGGCACGACGGATCCGTCCAGGCGCTACCCGCGTTCGATGAACAATTACCCAACAATTTGTGAACCAGGGATTAGGGTCTGAGCGTCTACCCTCCTACATCTCTGAGGTGGCCCGTGCCCATTCCGTCCCGCAACGTCTCCCGTCGCGCCCTCCTGGCCGGCCTGTCCGCGCTCGCCGGCGCGAGCCTGCTGCCCGCCACCGCGAACGCCACGCCGGTGCTGCGCCAGGCCCCGGACGCCGGGGCGGGGCTGATCCGCAACCCGGAGTTCGGCAACGGCGTCATGGCCGGGGTGCCGCGCACCGATGGGGCGACGTTGTGGACGCGGGTCGGCGGCGCGGGCGGCAGCGGCAGCCTGGGGACCGGCAGCATCGATCCCGGCAGCCTGGGGGCCGGCAGCGCCGGTAGCGCCGGCAGCAGCACGGCGGGCGGCGAGCTGGCGCTGATCGTGTCCAAGCGTGAGGACCTGTCCAGCCCGGTGCTCGCCGAGCGGGTGCAGGTTCGCGAAGAAGCCGATGGCACAGTGCATTTCGATGTGAACGGGCTGGCTCCGGGGGAGTCCTACTACTACCAGTTCCGGGGCAACGGGGGCGAGTCGGAGGTCGGTCGGTTCCGAACGCTGCGGCCCGCCGACTCCAACGAGCCGGTCCGCATCGGCTGGTTCACCTGCCAGGGCTTCGAAGAGGGCTACTACGGCGCGCACCGGCACCTCGCCGAGGAGGACCTCGACTTCGTCGTGTGCCTCGGCGACTACGTGTACGAGTTCACCAAGCCGGGTGTCCGGGGCCTCGACACCAACCCGTTCCCGCAGACCATAGAGGGCATGCGGGCGAAGTACCGCAAGTACCGCGCGGACGCCGACCTGCGGCTGATGCACAGCCAGCATGCCTTCATCCCGATCTGGGACGACCACGAGTTCCGCAACAACTACAGCAAGGACGGCTGGACCTTCCCGGTGGTCGCACCGATCGACAGCGCGGTCGGCTTCCAGCAGAAGAAGCAGTGGGCGTGGCAGTCGTGGTTCGAGCACATGCCGGTGCCGCGGTTCTCCGACGACCCGTTGCGGACCTACCGCTCGCTGCGGGTGGGCAAGACGGTGGAGCTGTTCGCTCCGGACAGTCGGCAGTACCGCGACGGGCAGCCGTGCGGCGACGTGGACGCCACCGCCTGCGCGGACACCGAGGCGGCAGGCCGGACCATGCTGGGCGCGACGCAGAAGCGCTGGCTGCTCGACGGCCTGACCCAGTCGGACGCGCGGTGGAAGGTCGTGGCGAACGCCAGCATGATGATGGGCATGGTGGTGGCGGACGACGGCGCTCGGGGATACCTGGACACCTGGGACGGGTACGGCGCCGAGCGGACCGAGATCCTGTCCACCGCGGCGCAGTCGGTCGAGAACCTGGTCCTGGTCACCGGCGACGACCACGACGGGTGGGCCGGTGAGCTGTGGGACACCGGATTTGCGCCGGGCACGACGAGCGGCGCCCAGGTCAATGCGCCCGGCACCCGGCGCGCGGGCGTCGAGTTCGTGGTCCCGTCGGTCACTTCCGCCAACACCGGAGACGGCGGCGCCACCGGCAGCGGTGACAACACCGGCGCCGCGCGTGCCGAGGAGATCAGCCGGCGGGACAAGAACCCGCACGTCAAGCACGTCGACATGGTCAGCCACGGTTACGGGGTCCTCTCGGTCGACCGGGACGAGACGCGATTCCAGTTCCGGTCCGTCGACAAGCTGAACCCGAATGCCGGGGTGACCACGTCGAAGACCGTGCGGACGCCGGCGGGACAGTCGGTGGTCGAGTCCGCCTGACGCACCCGGACTGGCGGCGAGCGGCGGGGCGTCGATTCGATCGCGTCCCCGCCGCGTCCTCCCGTTCGGACTGCCTTCCTTCGAATCGCGGACGCCGGGGCGACCACGGTCGCCCGAACTCTTGACTCACTCCGGAAAAACGCGCCATTGTGTAGGTGTGCCCTCGACGGGGGATTACGCAGCGCCGCTGCGTCTGATTGAGCTACGCGCGACCCGCCCGCGGGCCGCGCGACCAGAGGCTGTGCGCGACCGTCCACCCGTCGGCACCGTCGCGCGGCAGAAGCCCCGTGCCGGGGCCCACCGTCGTCTCGTCCGCCACTCCTGCGGAGTCGACATCACTGGATTCGCGACCACGTCGGTGACTACCGATTCACGCACTCCCGGAAGGAAGGTTCGCCGTGTCCAACAGTGAAAGCGAATGCCCGGCAATGGACTCCCCGTCGCCGCAGGAACACCAGCCCAGGACCAACCGGGACTGGTGGCCCAATCAGGTGGACCTGCAGGCGCTGCGCCAGCCCTCGCCGCTGGCCGATCCCATGGGCGAGGACTACAGCTACGCGGCGGCGTTCGAGACGCTCGACGTGGACGCGTTGAAGCGGGACGTCATCGAGCTGATGACGTCGTCGCAGGACTGGTGGCCGGCGGACTACGGGCATTACGGGCCGCTGTTCATCCGGATGAGCTGGCACGCGGCCGGCACCTACCGCATCGCGGACGGCCGGGGCGGTGCCGGCGAGGGTGCCCAGCGGTTCGCCCCCGTCAACAGTTGGCCCGACAACGCGAGCCTGGACAAGGCGCGCCGGTTGCTCTGGCCGGTCAAGCAGAAGTACGGCCGCAAGCTCTCCTGGGCGGACCTGCTGGTCTTCGCCGGCAACTGCGCGATGGAGTCGATGGGGTTCAAGACGTTCGGCTTCGGCTTCGGCCGTGACGACATCTGGGAGCCGGACGAGGTGTTCTGGGGTCCGGAGGACACCTGGCTCGGCGACAAGCGCTACACCGGCGACCGGGATCTCACCGGTCCCTTCGGCGCCGTGCAGATGGGCTTGATCTACGTGAATCCGGAAGGGCCCAACGGAAGGCCGGACCCGATCGCCGCGGCCGTCGACATCCGGGAGACCTTCCGCCGGATGGCGATGAACGACGTGGAGACCGCCGCACTGATCGCCGGCGGTCACACCTTCGGCAAGACCCACGGCGCGGGCCCGGCCGACCTCGTCGGACCCGAACCCGAGGCCGCGCCGATCGAGCAGCAGGGACTCGGCTGGAAGAGCGCCTTCGGCACCGGCGTGGGCAAGGACGCGATCACCAGCGGCCTCGAGGTCGTGTGGACGCCCACGCCGACGAAGTGGGACAACACCTTCCTGGAGCTCCTGTACGGCTACGAATGGGAGCTGACGAAGAGCCCGGCGGGTGCCTGGCAGTTCACGGCCAAGGACGGTGCCGGTGCGGGCACGATTCCCGACCCGTTCGATGCGTCGGCGGGGCGGGCCCCGACGATGCTGGTCACGGACCTCTCGCTGCGGCTCGACCCGGCCTACGGTCCGATCACCCGGCGCTGGCTGGACCACCCGGAGGAGTTGGCCGACGAGTTCGCCAAGGCCTGGTACAAGCTGCTGCACCGTGACATGGGGCCGGTGACGCGCTATCTCGGTCCGTGGGTGCCGGAGCCGCAACTGTGGCAGGACCCCGTCCCCGCGGTCGACCACGACCTGGTCGGGCCGGACGAGATCGCCGCGCTCAAGGCCACGGTCCTCGCCTCGGGGCTGTCCGTCCCCCGGCTGGTCGCGGCCGCGTGGGCGTCGGCGGCCACCTTCCGCGGCACCGACAACCGCGGCGGCGCCAACGGGGCACGGATCCGTCTCGCACCGCAGAAGGACTGGGAGTCCAACGATCCGGCCGCGCTGGCGGAGACGCTGGCGACCCTCGAACGGATACGCGCCGACTTCGACGGCGCGCGGTCCGACGGCATCAGGATCTCGTTGGCCGACCTGATCGTCCTGGCCGGTTGCGCGGCCGTCGAGCAGGCGGCGAGAAACGCCGGGCACGACGTCACGGTCCCGTTCGCACTGGGTCGCACCGACGCCGCCCAGGAGCAGACCGACGTGGAGGCGTTCGAGGTGCTCGAGCCCCGGGCCGACGGGTTCCGCAACTACCTGCGCGCGGGGGAGAAGACCCCCGCCGAGCGACTGCTGGTGGACAAGGCGAACCTGCTGACGCTGACGGCCCCGGAGATGACGGTGCTGGTCGGCGGGATGCGCGCCCTGAACGCCAACTACGGACAGTCCGCCCACGGCGTCCTCACCGACCGGCCCGAGGCGCTGACCACCGATTTCTTCGTGAACCTGCTCGACATGGGCACGGAGTGGAAGGCGTCCGCCGAGTCGGAGAACGTGTACGAGGGCAGCGCTCGCGGCACGGGCGAGGCCAGGTGGACGGCGACCGCCGTCGATCTCGTCTTCGGGTCGAACTCGCAGTTGCGGGCGCTCGCCGAGGTGTACGCGAGCGACGACGCGCAGCCGAAGTTCGTGGCGGACTTCGTCTCCGCGTGGGACAAGGTGATGAACCTGGACCGGTTCGACCTGACCTGACCTGCGTCGGCGGGGTGCGCGCGGACGTCAGCTGTCCGTTCGGCCGAGGTGCCGCCGCACCACGTCGGCGATGACCGCCGCCACGGTGTCCGCCTGGGTCTCCGGGAGACGCGCGTAGCCGCACACCAGCCCCCGGGGGTCGCCCGGGTCGGCGAGGTAGGCGGACAGCGGCGGCACCGTGATCCCGCGGCGACTCAGCGCCGCGGCGATCGCGGCGTCGTCGCATCCGTCCGGCAGTCGGAGCACCAGGTGCAGCCCCGCCTCGACGCCGTCCAGGCGGACGCCCCTGCCGCGCCGCCGGAGCGCGGCGACCAGCGCCGCCCGGCGCGCGGAGTAGGTGCGTGACGCTCGCGCGAGGTGCCGGGTCAGGGCGCCCGACTCGATGAACCGGGCGAACGCCAGTCCGGTGACGGCGCAGGCGGTTTCGCCGCTGAGTGCGAGCGCCTCGGAGACCGGCTCCCGCAGCGCTCGCGGCGGCAGCAGCCAGGCCAGCCGCAGCGAGGGGGTGAGGACCTTGGAGGCGGTGCCGATGTAGGTCACGCACTCGCGGCCGCCGTCCAGGCTGCGCAGCGCCGGCAGCGCGGACACGTCGTACCGGAACTCGCCGTCGTAGTCGTCCTCGATGAGCAGCCTCCCGGCCTCGACGGCCCATTCGACCAGTCGGGCACGACGGGGTGCGGGGAGGCGGGCGCCGAGCGGGTACTGGTGTGCGGGCGTGCAGTACACGGCCGCATCGGTCTCGAGCAGCGACAGGGGGTCGAGGCCGTCTCCATCCACCTCGACGGAACGCGTTCGGGCGCCGGATATCTGGAGCGCCCGGCGGGCGTCGACATAGCCCGGCTCCTCGAACGCGACATCGCGTCCCGCGAGCCCGGCCGCCACGGTGATGGCACGCAGGGCCGATGCCACACCCGGCACGACGACCAGGTCGTCCGGGTCCGCGACGATGCCGCGGGTGCGGCGCAGGTGTCCGGCCAGGGCGAGCCGGAGCTCGGCGTGGCCACCGGGACCCGGCGGGGTGAACTGCACGGGTGCGGCGGCGGCCGCCCGCCAGGCCCGGCGCCAGTCCGTGGTCGAGACGAGGGAGGTGTCGGGATGGCCCGGGGTGAGATCCCACGTCGGCGGGGGTCGCCGCGGCGGGTGGGCCGGCGCGGTCACGGCGGCCGTCGTCGGGACGTGTGAGGCGGCCCCCGCGGTGGCCGCGGAGTCCGCGCCTTCCGCGATCCGGGTGCCGGAACCCGGACGCGCGACGACGTAGCCGGCGGCGACGAGCTCGTCGTAGGCGTCGACCACGGAGGACCTGGCCACCGCGAGGTCGGCGGCCAGCGTGCGCGTCGACGGGAGCGCGTCCCCGGGGCCGAGCCGGCCCAGCCGGACCTGCTCGACGATCGCCTCCGCGATGCGGTGCCGCAGCGGCGACGCGCTGACCGGCAGTCGCAACGCGAGGTTCAGGTCGGGGGAGTGGCGGGACATGTCTGCCAACTTAGTGGTCTGGCTGTTTAGTGCAATTCTGGACCTATTAGGCAGTCCAGAAACCCGGCACGATTCGGTGCATGGACCGGATCAGGAGATACCCAGAACTCGCCAGTGGCCACCGGCCCGACCTCGACGCGGTGCTCGACGCGGCGGCGGTCGGCACCCTCGCGACGGTGGTGGACGGACTGCCGTGGGTGGTACCCATGCTCTACGCCCGCGACGGCGACCGCATCGTGCTGCACGGCTCGACGGGCGCCGGTGCACTGCGGCACGTCGCGGCCGGTGCGCCCGCCGCGTTCTCCGTCACGATGCTCGACGGAATCGTGGTGGCGGACACGCTTTTCGACTCCACGGCCAACTACCGGTCGGCCGTCGTACGCGGTTGCCTGACCGGCTTCAGCGGAGACGAGGCGGTGCGCGCCCTCGACCTGCTGTCCGATTCGCTGATCCCCGGTCGCAGCGCGGAGGTGCGTACCAACCTGAAGAAGGAGCTCGCGGCGACGCTGGCTATGGCCCTGCCCATCGAACCCGGATGCTGGACGGTCAAGGTGCGCGACGCGCCGCCGCCCGCGCCGTCGACGGACTCCGGCGGATGGGCCGGCGTGGTCCCGCTGCGGACGGTCGCCGGTGAGCCGGTGCCCGCACCGTGGGTGGCCGGGGGCACCCCGCCGCCCGAGTCGGTGCGCCAGCTCGTGCACATGTGAAGTGCCGGTGGGGTCGGCACGGTGCCGACCCCACCGGGTGAACCCGGTTCGGTCAGCGCGCGAGGAACCCCTTGTCCACCGGTATCTGCGCGCCGGTGATCACGGCCGAGGCGTCGTCGGCGAGCCACACGACGGCCTCCGAGATCTCCGCGGGCTCCACCAGAGCGTCGGTCTTGAGCAGGTTGGGCGGGTAGCTGTAGACGTACGTGGGGTACTGCTCGAAGAGCTTGTACATCGACGTGTCGTTGCCCAGTGCCGTGTTGGTACCGTACGGCAGAACGCAATTCGCGCGAATGCCGAACTCGCCCAGCTCCACCGCCAGGGCCTTGGTCAGGCCGACGACCCCGAACTTGGCCGCGGCGTAGTGACCGCAGCCGGGAGGCGCCTTCACGCTCGCCGACGAGCCGACCGTGATGATGGACCCGCCGTTGCCGGCCTCGATCATCGCCGGCACCGTCGCCTTGATCGTGTTCCACACCCCGGTCAGGTTGACGTCCACGGTCTCCTGGAACTGCTCGGCCGAGATCTCCCAGATCCGGCCCCAGTTGCACACACCCGCGTTGGCGACCACGACGTCGAGGCGGCCGAAGGTCTCGATGGTCTCGGCCACCACCGCCTGCTGGCCCGCCAGGTCCCGCACGTCGACCTGCCGGGTCAGGACCTTGCGTCCCTCGGACTCGATCAACCGCGCGGTCTCCTCGAGATCGGCGGGCTCGGCCATCGGGTAGCCGCTGAACTCGGCGACCTGCGCGCACACGTCGACGGCCACGATGTCCGCTCCCGCCTGCGCCATTCGAACCGCATGCGAACGGCCCTGTCCCCGAGCCGCTCCCGTCACATAGGCGACTTTCCCTGCGAGTGAGCTCATGTCTGAACCTCCGTGAGTGTGTAGTCGAATGAGTAGTCGTCGAACGATGAGAACCGGCTGAACCAGAAGGCACCGCTGATGGTCTGCGGCCGGTAGTAGAGGGCCTCGCCCTGCGAGTTGACGAAGTAGGTGCGCAGGCCCGGGTTGCTGTCCACGGTGTAGGCGCTGATCGCCTTGCCGTGGCGGTGCATCTTGCGCACCCACCGGGCGAACGCCTCGGTGCGTACCTGTGCCACCGTCGCACCCCTCCGTCCGGTCTCGGTGATCATCCGCACGGCGTGCCGCGCGGTCAGGTCCACGAACGTGTGCCACGCGATGCCGACGTACCCTTGTGGGGCGACCAGCGACCAGCGGTTCGGCAGGCCCGGGTGCGCGCTGCCGCCGTAACTGCGCAGCCCGTTGCGGCGGTAGTCGTCGGCCAGGTCGAACCCGTGGGGGCCGACGACGGCGCCGCTGCGGTACGTCTCCGGGTCGGTGAACAACTCGTATCCGGTGGCCGCGACGATCAGGTCGTACGGGCGCTCGGTGCCGTCCGAGGTGCGGATGCCGTCGGCGGTGACCCGTTCGATCGGGTCGACGACCAGCGACACGGACGGATCCGCGAGCGCGGGGAAGAAGCTGCTCGACAGCACCGGCCGCTTGGCGAGGATGCCGTAGTCGGGAACCAGAGCATCGCGAATGCCATCGTCGGTGACGTTGCGCCGCAACAGGGATCGGTAGATCGACTGCCAGATCCGGTCGTACTGCGGCATGACCGTGGCAAGGAACTTGCGTGGCAGCAGCGGCAGCACGTTGCAGAGGAACTGCATCGGCAGTTCCATGGCGGCCAGCGCGGACCCGTTGACGACGGCGCCGGCGCCGGGGATCGAGAGGAGGCGGTGGGCCCGCGCGGTCAGCGCTACGTCGGGCTTGGGCAGGATCCAGGACGGTGTCCGCTGGTAGATCTCGACGCTGCGGGCCTGCTGGTAGATGGCCGGGACGATCTGCACCGAACTCGAGCCGGTGCCGATCACCGCGACCCGTTTGCCGGACCAGTCGTAGTGGGGGTCCCAGGCGTTCGGGCGCAGGACGGTTCCGGCGAACTCGTCGAGTCCCTCGATGTCGTTCGCGGACTTGGCGTTCACGTAGCCACCCACGGCGTTGATGACGAACCGCGCGCGCACGGGGGCATCGTCGTCGAGGTGCAGCACCCACAGCCGCTCCGACTCGTCCCACACCTCGCGGCGGACGGTGCAGTTGCCGCGAAAGTACTTGTGCAGGTTCAGGTCGTCGGCGACCCTCCGGTTGTACTCCTGGATCTCCGGGCCCGTCGGGAAGAGACGCGACCAGTCGGGCTTGCGCGCGAAGGGGAACTGGTAGAACAGCGTCGGCACGTCCACGGACAGGCCGGGGTAGACGTTGTCGCGCCAACTGCCCCCGAAGTCGTCGCTGCGTTCGAGGATGACGAAGTTCTCGATGCCGGCCTTCTGCAGGTGGTGCGCGGCGGTGATGCCGCCGGGCCCGGCGCCGATGACGGCGACGTCGACGTACTCGTGTGTCATGCCAACTCATTCCTGTTGGTCGTCAGTGACGTGGTGCCAACCCGTCGAGCATGAGGTCGCCGATGCGTGTCCGGGCATCGTCTGCGCTGCTGAATCCGGCCACCGAGAACGGCAGGATCTCCAGGCTCAGGAGGACCCGCACGATCAGGTCGCCCGCGTGCATCGTGTCCAGGCCGGCGTCCACCTCGCCGCGCCGCTGGGCGTCGGCGACAAGCGTGGCCCAGAAGGCGGCCCAGGTGCGGCAGAGTTGGTCGCCGTAGTGCTCGAGAAGCGTCGCGATGATGCTCTCGGTGCGCAGCGGCGGGACCAGGGCCTGCGGGGTGGTGGCGTGTTGGTAGATGAGGGCGGCCGCCTCGCCGACCTGGCTTCGCAGCGTCTCCTTGGGGACCACGGCCGTTGCCAACCCGTCGATGAAGGCACTGCACAGGTAGGCGAGGCCGGCGTTGACGGCGGTCTGCCTGTCGCCGAAGGCGTTGTACACCGTCCCCCGGGACACCCCCGCCGACGTGGCGACCTCGCTCAGCCGGAATCGCCGAACCCCGTTGCGTCGCACGCATTCTGCGGCTACCCGAACCAACTCCAGGGGTGGGTCGGCGACCCGCGCCCCACCGTTCTCGCTGAGCATGTTGAACAAGTTACGTCAAAGTGTTCAAGGCGGCGCCCGAATCGAGATAACTCGGGCAGCTACGCAAACACGCCGGCCCACCGCCATGAGTCGGTGGCACTTCCGGCTCGCCTCTTCCCAGGCCTCGAAGGCGCGCTGCGGCAGAGTGACGGTCGCCGTTGCGGTCTCGCCGGCGGCCGCCTCCACGCTCGCGAAGCCGGCGAGCGCGCGGGCGGGACGGGACGGGTCGCCGTCGACCGGGGCGAGGTAGACCTGCACGACCTCGCGTCCCGGCCGGGATCCGGTGTTGCGGACCCGGACCGTGACGGTCTCGCCGTCCCGCTCGACGTCCTCGTACTCCCAGGTGGTGTAGCCGAGGCCGTGCCCGAACGAGTACGCGGGCGCGACGTCGGACCGGTCCCAGGCGCGGTAGCCGATGAACAGGTCCTCGGTGTAGGCGAGCTTGCCGTCGGTCGGGGTGACCTCGGTGACCGGGCAGTCCGCGAGGGTGGCGGGCCAGGTGGTGGGCAGCCGGCCGCCGGGCTCGGCCGCGCCGGTGAGCACCTCGGCCAGCGCCGAGCCCGCCTCCTGTCCGGGGAACCAGCTCAGCAACACCGCGGCGACGTCGTCGCGCCACGGCATCTCCACGGGGGCGCCGGAGTTGACGATCACCACCGTGCGCGGGTTGGCGGCGACGACGCGGGAGACCAGCTCGTCCTGACGTCCGGGCAGCGCGAGGGTGGTGCGGTCGAAGCCCTCGGACTCCACCTTGTCGGTGGTCGCCACGACGACGACGGCCACATCGGCGGCGGCCGCGGCGGCCTCGGCCTCGGCCATGAGCTCCTCGGGGTCGCGCTGCGGCTCGAGGTGTCCCAGGCTGAAGCTGACGATGGCGATCGGCGCGCCTTCCATCTTCATCGGGTCGTACCGCAGGACGACCTCGACGGGGCGGCCCGCCTCGAGCTCGACGACGGCGCGGTCCTTCGGCGAGCCGAAGAACATCTCGAACGGGTCGAAGCTCTCGAGAGCCTGCTCGCCCTCGAACACCGTCTCGCCGTCGACGGTCAGGGTGAACTGGCCGATGCCCTTGGTGCCGAAGCGGTGCGGGCCGGACAGCTCCGGCGTGAATGTGCCGAGGATCTCGATGGTCTGCAGCGACGCGTAGTCGAGGCCCTCGGGAAGGTCGCCCATCCACATGATGTTGCCGTCCGCCATCGGGAGTTCGCGCTGCAGCGTGCCGTCGGCGGCGAGGCAGCGGGCGCGCAGGGTGAACCCGCGGTCGGCGACGCCCATCTCCTCGCTCAGCACCGTGCCGACGTTGTAGCTCAGCGCGCCCTCGGGCAGCGCGGCCGTCAGCCCGTCGAGCGGGGAGACGACGGTCTCGGGGAAGACCATGGCGGAGCCGCCGCCGAGCACCCGGGCTTCGCGTGCGGCCAGGCCGATCAGCGCGACGGAGGTCCCGGCGGGGTCGATCGGCAGGACGGGATCGCCGTCGAGCTCGGCATTGCGGGCGAGCACGAAGGAGCGGCGGGCGACCTCGCGCGCGATCTCGCGGCCGTCGACCGCGGCGGGAAGCTCGGAGACGGCGGCCGGCGCGCCCTCGAGCAGTCCGACGCGTGCCGCGAGCAGCAGGACGTGACGCACGGCGTCGTCGACGACGGACTCGTCGACCTCGCCGTCCCGGACCGCCTTGACCAGGAGTTCGCCGTAGACGGACACCGGGCCGGGCATCGCGACGTCGAGGCCGCCGAGGATCGCGCCCACCGTCGAGCGGGTGCCCATCCAGTCGGAGACCACGATGCCGTCGAAGCCCCACTCGTCGCGGAGCACGCCGCGCAGCAGCTCGGCGTGCTCGCTCATCGTGGTGCCGTTGACGCTGTTGTAGGCGGACATGATCGCCCACGGGCCGGCGTCGCGGACGATCGCCTCGAAGGGTGCGAGGTAGATCTCGCGCAGGGCCTCGGGGGAGACGATGTTGTCGACGAACATGCGGTCGGTCTCGGCGTCGTTGGCCACGAAGTGCTTGACGGTGGCGCCGACGCCGCCGGACTGCACGCCGCGGACGAAGCCGGAGCCGATGGCGCCGGTGAGCAGCGGGTCCTCGGAGTACGCCTCGAAGTGCCGGCCGCCGACGGGGGTGCGGTGCATGTTCACGGTGGGGGCGAGCAGCAGGTGCACGCCCTTGCGGCGGGCCTCCTGCGCGAGCAGTGTCCCCGCCCGGGCGATCAGCTCGGGATCCCACGACGCGGCCATCGCGGTGGGCGAGGGCAGCAGGACCGACGGGTCCTCCGGACCCCAGCTGGCCCCGCGCACGCCGACCGGGCCGTCGGACATCACGACGGAGCCGAGGCCGATCTCGGGGAGCGGCGGCAGCGTCCAGATGTCCTGCCCCTGGAGCAGTCGCGCCTTCGCGTCCAGATCCAGCTTGGCGAGCGCCGATTCGACGGCCTCGCGGGTCGCTTCGTCTTCCATCGTGAACTCCTTCGTGGTGCGACCATGACGCCGCGGGCGCGGGCGCGGGTCCGCCGGATAGGCGATACAGCCAGGCTACATTTGACCTAATGTTTATTAGGCGTCGTTATGAAAAAGTTATCGATGCCGCATCGAGTGGAGGCCTCGGCTAGCGCAGGTCGGCCGGGTCCTCCGCCCGCTCGGCCGCGGTGAGCAGGGCGACGAGGTTGCGGAAGGCCGCGGGCATGTCCACCTCGTCCGGGGCCAGCAGCCACTGGATCTGAATGCCGTCGAGCACGGCGATGAGCAGCGGTGCCGCCTGCTCGGGGGTGAGCCCGCCCGGCATGCGGTCGCCGAACTCCTGGTGCAGGAAGCCGGTGAAGGCCTCGCGGGCTGCGGCGTACCGCTCGGTGAAGAACTCGCGTGCCGGATGCTGTCCCGTCGCACTCTCCGCCGCCAGTGCCGTGTACGTCTGGACTACGCCAGGGCGTTCCGCATTGAACTCCACGATCTGTTCGAGGTGGGACAGCTTCACGTCCGTCGATCTCGAGAGAATGGCCGCGGTGTCCCACTGGTCGCGGGCCTCGAGTACGCCGATCAGCAGGTGCTTCTTGCTGGGGAAATAGTGCAGAACGCCCGGCTGTGTCAGTCCGACGCGCGCGGCCACCGCGGCGAGCGTGGTGGCGCGATACCCGCGCTCCGCGATCTCGGCCATCGCGGCGTCGAGGATGGCCTCGCGCCTGGCTTCCGCCTTGGCTGCTCGTCCGCCCCGCTGTCGCTCAGTCACAAGGCGAGCCTAACGACGAGGGGGGCGCTCCGGCGCGGCGACCTGCGGCGGCCCCGACATTCATAACGATTTTATAACAAGACCTAAGGCGCGTTAGGTGTGGTCGCTAGTCTCAGGTGTATGAAAAGTCGCTTGAGTAGAGGTGTAGTGCTCCTCGCCGCGGTAACCCTGGCTCTGCTGGGGTCCGGGGCCACGGCGCAGGCCGGTGCACCCGCGCCGGGCGCCGCGCCGACGAAGTCCGTCGAAGCCACGTACTCGGAACGTGGACCGTGGGAGGTGACCAAGCAGCAGGGGTTCGGCTGCTGCGACTCCTCCGGCCACAAGTTCGACGTCTGGTACCCCACCGACCTCGGTGCGGACGGCACCGAGCACCCGATCATCACCTGGGGTGACGGCACCTGGGCGCATCCCTTCCAGTACGACTACCTGCTCTCGCACCTGGCGTCCTGGGGTTTCGTGGTGATCGCACCCGACAACACCAACACGGGTTCGGGCCAGGAGATGCTGCAGGCGGTGGACTTCCTCAAGGGGCAGAACGATGACCCGTCGAGCGTCTTCTACCAGACGCTGGACACCGACAACATCGGCGCGATGGGCCACTCCCAGGGCGCGGTCGGCACCCTCAACGCCGCCATCACTTCCGGCGGCGCCATCAAGACCGCGGTCCCGATCGAGCTCCCCGGGCAGTTCATGTGCACGCTCAACATGCCGAAGCTGGAACCGGCGATGACCGTGTGCGCGGATCCCACGAAACTCACCACCGGCTCCGTCCTCTACGTCAACGGCTCCGGCAGCCCCATCTCGCCGTCCACCCAGCCGCTTCCGTTGGAGCAGATCGGCCCCCAGTCCGCGCAGGGCTACTTTGCCGCCACTCCGGATTCGGTGCAGAAGGCGATGGCCACGCTGAACGGCCCTAACCACAACGACATTCAGGGCCAGCCCGGCTGCCCCCCGAACGACCCGGGCTGCGTCAGTGGCGTGCAGGGGTTCCTCGGTGTCCTCACGGCCTGGAACATGGACAAGCTGCAAGGCGACGAGTACGCGCACGGCGCCTTCGTCTCCGGCACCGGCGAACTCTTCAGCCAGACCGCCTGGAGCAACCAGGCGAGCAACATCACCGGCTGACCCCGGCGGCGCCGGCGATCGGCGCAACTTGAAGATCTTCCACGCGATCGGTTCCTGCCAGCGGCAGGAACCGATCGCGTGTTTTTGTGCGTCAGCAGGTCACCGGGGCGCCATGCGGATTCCTCCGTCGAGCCGGATGGTCTCGCCGTTGAGGTAGCGGTTCTCGAGGATCGACACGGCGAGCTGACCGAATTC
The DNA here is from genome assembly GCF_056402135.1 of Rhodococcus sp. P4_C10. Classification (NCBI taxonomy): domain Bacteria; kingdom Bacillati; phylum Actinomycetota; class Actinomycetes; order Mycobacteriales; family Nocardiaceae; genus Rhodococcus; species Rhodococcus sp. P4_C10. The sequence continues at coordinate 71,884 of NZ_JBFUHZ010000006.1, forward strand.
GTCCGCACGCCCCAGTCGCGACGGGTTGGGCACCGAGGCCTCGAGGCCGGCGCGCATCGCGTCGGGCATCCCCGCGAGCAACGGTGTGTCCATGATGCCCGGCGCGATTGTGCACACCCGGATGCGCCGGGTCGCCAGGTCGCGGGCGGCGGTCAGGGTCATGCCGACGATCCCGGCCTTGGATGCGGTGTAGTTGATCTGGCCGATCTGCCCCTCGAAGGCCGCGACGGAGGCGGTCATCACGATCGCCCCGCGTTCGCCGTCGACCTCGTCGGTCTTCGCGATGCGCTCGGCGCCGAGGCGCAGTGCATTGAACGATCCGACCAGGTTGAGCCTGATGACGTGCTCGAAGTCCTCGAGCGAGCCGGCGTTGCCGTGCTTGTCGAGGATCCGCATGCCGCGGCCGCTGCCCGCGCAGTGGACGAGGCCGCGGAGTTCGCCCTCCTCGGTTGCCACGTCGAGTGCGGCGGCGAACTGTTCCGTGTCGGTTATGTCGGCCGGTGCGAAGCGGGCGTTCGGGCCGAGATCCCGTGCGGCGGCGTCGCCGTCGGAGGTCGGCAGGTCGACGAGCGTGACGAAGGCGCCGGCGTCGATCAGCCGCCTCGCTGTCGCGTTGCCGAGTCCGGAGGCGCCGCCGGTGACGGCGACGGAGATTCCCTTGAGTTCCATGATGCGAGAGTCCTTCGAGGTCAGAGGAGTTCGACGATGGTCGCGTTGGCCATGCCGCCGGCCTCGCACATGGTCTGGAGTCCGTAGCGGATTCCGTTGTCGCGCATGTGGTGGACGAGCCGGGTCATGAGGATCGCGCCGGAACCGCCGAGCGGGTGTCCGACGGCGATGGCGCCGCCGAGGGGATTCAGCCGCTTCTCGTCGGCGCCGGTCTCGGCCAGCCACGCGAGTGGCGCGGGGGCGAAGGCCTCGTTGACCTCGAACGCGCCGATGTCCTCGATGGACAGGCCCGAGCGGGAGAGCGCCTTCGCGGTGGCGGAGATGGGGCCGCTGAGCATCATCACCGGGTCGTCGCCGGTGACCGCGACGGTGTGGATGCGGGCGATGGGGGACAGGCCGCGGTCCGCGGCGATCTTGCCGGTGGTGACCAGCAGCGCCGCCGCCCCGTCGGAGATCTGGGATGCGTTGCCCGCGTGGATGACCCCGTCCTCCTTGAACGGGGCCTTCAGCGTCGCGAGCTTGTCGATCGAACCGCCGCGGCGCAGCCCCTCGTCGACGGCGAGCCGGCCCTCGATTGGCGCGAGCTGCGAGTCGAAGGCCCCCGTGTCGATGGCCTGGGCGGTGAGCTCGTGCGAGCGCAGCGCGTACTCGTCGAGGGTGCGGCGGTCGAGGTTCCAACGCTCGGCCATCATCTCGGCACCCAGGCCCTGGCTGAAGCTGTCCACGCCGTAGCGCGCCTGCACGCTCGGCGGCGTGGCCGAACTGCCCTCCTTGGCCGCGCTGCCCATCGGCACCCGGCTCATGGACTCGACGCCACCGGCGACGACGAAGTCCGTGTGCCCGGCGATCACCGATGCGGCGGCGAAGCTCAACGCCTGCTGGCTCGAGCCGCAGGCGCGGTTGACGGTGGTACCCGGGACGGACTCGGGCCAGCCGGCTGCCAGCGCGGCGGTGCGGGCGATGTTGCCCGCCTGCTCACCGGCCTGGACGACGCATCCCCAGATGACGTCCTCGATCTCGGCGGGGTCGATGCCGACGCGGCCGGTGAGGGCCGCCAGGACGTGGGCGGACAGGTCGGCCGGGTGCAGGTCGGACAGGGACCCGCCGCGCTTTCCGATGGGCGTTCGAACGGCGTCGACGATGACGGCGTCGTGCATGTTGTTCCTCCTGTGGTGGGTTGGGTCTGGTGGTGGCGAAGGGGGCAGGGGCCTCGGGTCAGTGCGTGATGACGCGTCGGCGCAGGAACTCGTCGACGGCGCGGTCGGCGTAGGCCTCGAACGGCCATGCCGTACCGGTGGTTTCGCGCCGGCCGACCGACACGAATTCGGCGTCGATGCGCTCGGCAACCTTGGCGGCCCGGTCGAGGTCGGACCCCCACACAGAGGTGCTGAGGACATGCGAGGGCTCGTTGAGGCGGTCGAGTGTCTGGTCGAGGTCGTGGTAGCCGATGACGGTGAATACCGGGCCGCTGTTCGCAGTCTCGGTGGTGGCCGATCCGTCCCTGTCCTGCAACAGGGTTGGCTCCAGGAAGTGTCCCGGCAGGTTGGTGCCGCGGCCGCCGCCCGTGACGAGCACCCCGCCGGACGCGATGGACTGGCGGAGACGGTCTTCGGTGACGGCCAGCTGCCTGGCGCTGTGCAGTGGGCCGACCGTGACGCCGGGGGTCATGCCGTCGCCGACGGTCAGCGGCCGGATGGCCTCGACGAACGCGTCGCAGAAGTCGTCCACCAGATCGGCGGGGACGTAGGCACTCTTGGGGGCGTCCAGTGTCTGCCCCGAGTTGGCAAAGGCGCTCTTGGCCAGTGCTGCCGCCGCGTCGTCGACGGATGCATCGCAGAGGAGTAGCGCGGTCGCGCCGGAGGCCGTGGTCGTCGTCACCGGAGTGAGGGTCCGGGCCGCCTGGCCGACAATCCGCTGCGCGCCACCCCGGGTGCCGGCGTAGGAGACCAGGCCGACGTTCGGATGCGCGACCAGGGCGCTGCTGGCCCTGCGGGTGCCGACCGAGACGTCGAGAACCCCTGCCGGGAGAACGGAATTGAGAATCTCGACGGTTCGCGTTACCGAGAGCGCAACGGTGGATGGAGGCTCGACGACGACGGTGTTGCCGGCGGCCAGGGCGGGGCCCACCTTTGCGGCCATGCGGAGGATCGGCAGGTCCCACGGGACGAGTACGGCGACGACCCCGACCGGCCGGTACTCCACCACGGCGGTGCGTCCGTCGTAGCGGTGGGCGAGGGCATCGTCGTCCCAGCCGATGTCGGCGGCATCGGCCAGGCACTTGGCGGCGAGTCGAATCTCGTCCTCGGATGCGCTCCGTGGTTTGCCCTGCTCCATGGTCAGCAGGGGCGCGAGGGTGCCGGCGGAGCGGAGGAGCTCGCGGGCGCAGTCGGCGAGACAGATCCGTCGAGCCTCACGATCGGTGTGCCAGGGGGCGAAGGCCCGCTTCGCTCGCGCAAGCATGTCGTCGAGCTGATCCGGGGTGGTGACGGCGACGGTCCCGACCTGCTCGAGGGTCGCCGGGTTGACGCACGTCAGCGCCGGGCTCGTCCGCCACGGGTCGGGCTGCGGTATACGGCGACTGCGTCCGGACTGCGTGAGACCCGATCCGGTGCAGGGGATGTCGACGAGCCCTGCCGGCAGGCGTCCGTTCCGGCGGGAAGGTGGGACCTTGTCCGCGAGGTTGTCGTCCATCGTGTCTCCTCGGTGTATCCACCGTGTCGAGTCGTTCTCGGTTCGTATTCGTGCGAAGCGTCCGCCCCTACTAATGTAACGGGTTACTATGTAATGGTGAAGCCTGAGATCTCGGCCCGCGCAGGGCGCCCACGTGACCTGAGTAAGGACCAGGCGGTACTGGTCGCCACCCGTCGCCTGCTGGCGGAGGTGGGGTACCAGCAGACGACGGTCGCCGCAATTGCCCGAATGGCCGAGGTGAACACGCCCGCCATCTACCGGCGGTGGCCGACCCGCGAGGCGCTGATCGAGGAAGCCGTGCACGGCACGGGCGGGCATCCGTTGCCCGAGGAGTCCGGAGACCTGCGCGCCGACCTCGCGACGTGGGTACGGGTCTTCCTGGTCCGGGCCGCGCGTCCCGCCGCGCGCGCCGGGGTGCCGGGCCTGCTTGCCGATTCCCAGTCCGAGGAGGCGCGTCAGCGCCTGCTCGCCATCGGGGGGCCGGTGCGCCAGGCGTTCCGGGACCTGCTGGACCGCGCCGTCGCCCGGGGGGAGATCGACGCCGGGGCGGATGCGATGTTCCTGTTCGACCTGCTCTCCGGCGCCACGACGATGCGTGGCCTCACCCGGGGTGCGGCGGACGAGGCGAGCTTCGTCGATTCGCTCGCCGGCGCCCTGTACGTCCTGGCCGCGCACGCGGCCGAGGCGGCGGACACCAAGGCGGTGCACCGGTGAAGATCGACGTGCAGTTGAACGGCCGGCCCGAGGACGCGGCCGGGCGGGCGCGTGAACTCGTCGCGCTGGGCGCGGACGGATTGTTCACCTTCGAGGGCGCGCACGACGTGTTCGTCCCGCTCGTCGCGGCGTCGACCGTGACCTCGGCGGACCTGATGACGAACGTGGCGATCGCGCTGCCTCGTAGTCCCCTGCACCTTGCCCATACCGCCTACGACCTGCAGACCCTGAGCCGTGGGCGGTTCCGACTGGGACTCGGTTCGCAGATCCGGCCGCACATCGAGAAGCGGTACGGCACGCAGTGGTCGAAGCCCGCCGCCCGCATGCGTGAGACGGTGCTCGCGATCAAGGCGATCTTCGCCGCGTGGGAGGGCCAGACGCCGCTGCGGTTCGAGGGCGAGTTCAGCACGCACACCCTGATGCCGCCCACGTTCAACCCCGGCCCCAATCCGTACGGTCCCCCGGAGATCTGTCTCGGGGCGCTGGGGCCGTTGATGACGCGGGCGGCCGCGGAGGTCGCGGACGGGCTGCTCGTCATGCCGTTCAACAGTCCCCGGCATTTCCGCGAGCGGACCATGCCTGCAGTCGAGGAGGGTCTCGAGCGCGGCGGGCGGTCGCGATCGGATCTCGCGATCTACCCCCAGGTCATCGTGGGTGTCGGCCGCACGCCGGAGGAGCTCGACGCCGCCGCGCGTGGTGTGCGGGGCCTGCTCGGGTTCTACGGATCCACCCCGGCGTACCGGCCGGTGCTGGAGGTCGAGGGCTGGGCGGACGTGCAGCCGGAGCTCAACGCGCTGTCCAAGCGCGGCGAGTTCGCCGCGATGACGGAGTTGATCGACGTCGACATGATGAACACCCTCGCGGTGCACGGGACCCCCGAGCAGTGCGCGGCGCAGATCGTCGCCCGCTTCGGCGACCATGCGGACCGCGTGTGCTGCTACTTCCCCGGCTACCCGGTCTCGGATCTCCATGTCGCAGAGATGATCTCGGCCGTGAAGGCGGCTCGATGACGGCCGGGGTGTCCGTCACGGTCGAGCAGGGGGTCGCGGTGGTGACCCTCGATCGGCCCGAGCGGCGCAACGCGTTCACCAGCGCGATGGGCCGCGCGCTGGGCGAGGCCTATCGGACACTCGACGAAGACGACGAAGTCCGGGCCATCGTCCTCACCGGCGCGCCGCCGGCGTTCTGCGCGGGCGCCGACCTGGCCGGCGGCGACGGTACCTTCGCCGCACCCGACAGCGACACGTTCACGGCATCACCCGTCAATCCGCCGGCCTTCGACCTCCGCAAGCCCGTCGTCGCCGCGGTGAACGGGCACGCCATCGGGATCGGGCTGACGCTCGCGATGCAGGCCGACATCCGGATCTTCGCCACCGACGCCAAGTACTCGATCCCGCAGGTGCGCCGCGGGGTAATCCCGGATGCCATGTCGCACTGGACTGTTCCGCACATCGCCGGCGTGGCGACCGCGGCGGACATCCTGCTGACGGGTCGCACCTTCGACGGCGCCGAGGCGGTCCGGCTGGGCCTGGCGAGCCGCAGCCTGCCGGCGGACGAAGTGCTGCCCGCCGCAATGGACATCGCTCGTGACATCGCGGTGAACGTGGCACCGATGTCGGCCGCGCTGTCGAAGAGGTTGCTGTGGCAGACCGTCCGGCACGGGTACGGGCCGGAGCAGGTGGCGGCCCTCGAGACGGAGCTGCACCTGCGGGTGATGGGCAAACCCGATGCCGCCGAGGGCGTTCGCGCGTTCACGGAGCGCCGTGACCCCCGGTGGACCTCGCGGCTGTCCACGCAGTGGCGGGAGGTCGCGCCGGAATGACGCCGCGGCCCTCCGAGCGCACGGCGACCACCCCCGGTGCCCCGCGCTCCACCGGCGCCGCGCTCACCACGGACGACGTCCTCGCCGGAGTCGACCTGCGCGGTCGCACCGTTCTCGTCACCGGGGTGACGAGCGGTCTGGGCGGCGAGACGGCCCGGGCGCTCGCCGGCGCGGGCGCACACGTCGTCCTCACCGCGCGCGACACCGCCGCGGCCGGCGTCGTGGCGTCCGCGATCCGCGAAGCGCACCCCGCCGCCGATCCCGACGTGTTCGGTGTCGACCTCGCACATCTGGAAAGCATTCGTGCCCTGGCGGTTCGGCTGTCCGAGCAGAGGATGTCGGTGGACGTCCTGATCAACAACGCCGGGGTGATGTACACGCCGTTCGAACGCACCCGGGACGGATTCGAGTTGCAGTTCGGCACCAACCACCTCGGCCACTTCGCGCTCACCACGCTGCTGCTGCCGATGCTGACGGCTGCCGCCGACCGGTCCGGAGTCCCGGCTCGGGTGGTCACGCTGTCCTCGGACGCGCACCGGGCGCACCCCGTCGATCTCGTCGATCCGAACTTCGAGAGCCGCGCCTACGACAAATTCGTCGCCTACGCCCAGTCGAAGGCCGCGAACGTCCTGATGACCGTCGAACTCGAGCAACGGGCCGGAGATTGTGGCGTGCATGCCTTCTCCGTTCATCCGGGGGTGTGCGCCACCGGACTCGCGCGCCACATGTCCTCCGGTGACATGGCGGAGATGAAGCGGATGTCGGCCGGCACCCCGAACGTGTTGACGAAGCTGAAATCCATCCCCGCCGCCGCGGCAACGACGGTGTGGGGAGCAACCGCGCCCGAGCTCGACGCAGTCGGCGGCGCCTACCTCGCCGACTGCGGAGTCGGCGCGGCCAGCGACCACGCCACCGACCCCGCGACCGCCTCAGACCTGTGGGAGTTGTCCACCAGGCTGACCACCCACGTGCACTAGGAGGACCACCCCATGGCTCTACCGATCACCGAGGATCAGCGGGCGCTCGCGGATTCCGTCGCGGCCTTCGCCCGCCGGAGCGCGCCGATTGCGCAGACCCGCAACCAGTTCGATGCCCTGTCTGCCGGTACCGGCCCCGACCCGGTGTGGGAGGCCGTGGTGCGTCAGGGCCTGCACAACATGCACCTTCCCGAGGCGGTGGGCGGTTCGGAGTGTGGGCTTCCGGCGCTCGCGGTGGTGGTCGAGCAACTGGGCAAGGCCATGTTCCCCGGACCGTACGTTCCCACGGTGCTGGCCAGTGCCGTCGCATCGACCGCATCGAACGGCGCCGACGACCTGCTCGTCGCCTTCGACGGCGGCGCCACCGGTGCACTCGTCGCCGGGAGCCGGCTGACGGCGCGGCCGGTGGCCGGCGGATGGGAGGTCGAGGGGACCTCCGACCCGACCCTCGGTCTGCCCGGTGCCGAGCGGGTTCTCGTGCGCGCCGCACTGGCGGACACCCCCGGCGGGGACCTGTGGTTCTGGCTCGACCGCGCCGAGTTAGACGGGCCCGGTACGACCGCGAAGTTGACGGCCTGCGAGGCGCTCGACCCGACCAGGTCGGTGGGGCGGCTCGAACTCGCCGGTCACCCGATTCCGCACGACCGGGCGCTGGCCGGGGTAGATCCGGCCCGGGTCGACCTGATCGTCACCTCGCTCCTGGGGGCGGAGGCCAGCGGGATCGCGGCATGGTGTGTGGAGACCGCCGTCGACTACGTGCGTACCCGGCACCAGTTCGGGCGCCCTGTCGGCAGCTTCCAGGCGGTCCAGCACAAGGCCGCACTGATGCTGGTCCGGTCGGAGATCACCTGCGCCGCAGTGTGGGACGCGGCCCGCGCCGCCGACGGCGCCTCCGACCAGCAGCGACTCGTCGCGGCGCAGGCGGCACTCACCGCCGCGCCGGCCGGCGTCGACCAGGCGCTCGACTGCATCAGCCTGCTCGGCGGTATCGGATTCACCTGGGAGCACGACGCGCACCTGTACTGGCGGCGGGCGGTTGCCGTCGCCTCCGCGGTGGGGACCGAGGAAGCCTGGTCGACCCGGCTGGGGGAGGCTGCCCTGCACACCCAGCGCGACTTCTCGTTCATCGACGACGACACGCTGCCGCAGCTGCGGGCGCGGGTCGCCGCGGTGCTCGACGACGTTCTCGCTCTTCCCGACGACGAGATCGCGACGGAGGGCTGGGCACCGACCCGCGGCGGCGCGCGGCGGGCCCGGCTTGCGGCGGAGGGCCTGGCCGCGCCCCACTACCCGTTGCCCTACGGGCAGGACGCCGGCCCGGTGGAGCAGGCGGTGATCGCCGACGAGTTCACGCGCCGCGGCCTCGACCAGCCCAACACGGGTATCGCCGAGTGGGTGCTGCCCACCCTCATCACGCACGGCACCGCCGAGCAGCGGGACCGGTTCGTGCCCGCGACGCTGCGCGGCGAGCTCATCTGGTGCCAGTTGTTCTCCGAGCCGGGCGCCGGATCGGACCTCGCGGGCCTGTCCACCAAGGCACGCAGGGTCGACGGCGGCTGGGTGCTCACCGGGCAGAAGGTGTGGAACTCGCAAGCGCGGGAGTCGGACTGGGGCGTGTGCCTGGCGCGGACCGACGCGGACGCACCGAAGCACAAGGGCCTGACGTACTTCCTGATCGAGATGGCCTCGCCGGGTGTGGACGTGCGGCCGCTGCAGCAGGCCACCGGGGTCTGGGAGTTCAACGAGGTGTTCCTCGACGAGGTGTTCGTGCCCGACGACTGCGTCGTCGCCGGCCCCGGTGACGGCTGGCGCCTGGCCGTCACCACCCTGTCGAACGAGCGGCTGAAGATGGGCACGGCGAAGTTCGGGCACGGCGCGGCGACGACGGTGCGGCAGCTGCTCGACGGCGGTGAATACGGCGCCACCCGCGACGAGGTGGTCCGGGTGCTCGGCCGCAACACCGCACGCGAGCTCTCGGTGGGTGCGATGAACCTGAAGTCGGTGCTGCACCGACTGCACGGCACCGAGGACGCCTCGGGAGCGGCGACCAGCGTGCAGAAGGTCTTCCACGCAATCGCCCAGCGCGAGGGATCCGATGCACTGATTCGGCTGCTCGGGCCGCTGGGCCTGGTCGGCAGCCCTGAGCAGCCGTACGTCCAGGACTACCTGGGCGTCCCGGCGGTGCTGATCGGCGGTGGCACCATCGAGATCCAGCTCAACGTCATCGCGCAGCGCGTGCTCGGCCTGCCGCGCTGACATGGACGTCACGCTGCTCGCGGATGGCCTCGGCTTCACCGAGGGGCCGATCGTCCTGCCCGACACCAGGATCGCGGTGGTGTCGATGAGTCGCGGATCGGTGCTCGTCCTCGACCCCGACGGAACGGTCGCGGTCGAGCATCGGGTGGGCGGCGGCCCGAACGGTCTCGCGCTCGGTCCCGACGGCACGCTCTACGTCGCCCAGAACGGTGGTATCTGGGCGGCGCAGGGCACGGCCGAGCCGGGAATCCAGGTCATCCGCGACGGGATGGTGTCCTACCTCGCGACGGGGATGGACGCGCCCAACGACCTGGTCTTCGGGCCGGACGGGCGCCTGTGGGTCACCGACTCGCGGGAGGAGGTCGACTTTGCCCACCCGGAGGGCGCGCTGCCCGGTCGGGTCTGGGCCGTCGACATCGACAGCGGCGAAGCGGAACTGCAGCTCGAGGGCCCGGTCTTCGTCAACGGGATCGCCTTTGACGGCGACCAGCTCTACCTGACCGAGACCGTCAGTGGCCAGATAGCGAAATATGATGTGACACAGGGTCGTCCCATCGGTCGGGCCCTTGTGCACACGGTGGCCGGAGGGCATCCGGACGGGCTCGCCGTCGACGACACCGGTCGACTCTGGGTCGCGACCACCAGCGGCGACCGCATCGACGTGATTGGTCCCGAGGGTGAACTCGAGGAAAGTTGCCGTCTGCCGGCGGGCAGCATGCCCACCAACATCTGCTGCGGTGCAACCGGTTCGGGGGATTTCTACGTCACCGCGGCCGGGACGGGCGCCGTCCTCCGGCTAGGGGGCCGCAGCGACCACCAGTGATCGGGCGATGTGCCGGTAACGGTCCGCGACCTCGTCGATCGACAGCCGCCCGGACGGGTCGAACCACTGGCACACCCCGTTGATCAGATCCATCAGTGCCAGGGTGGTGATCTCGACATCGCCTCCGCCGACCTTCGGTCCGCGGATGGCGGTGACGGTGTCGCGAACCGCCCGCTGGTAGGTGGCCTGCAGACCGACGACGGTTTCCAACTGGTCGGGGGAGAGGGCACCGCGGTTGCCCCGAATGGTGAGCAGTTCGGTGCGCCGCGCGCTGCTGATCTTCAGATGGAGCGTGATCGCCTCGTCGAGTCGATCACGTGGCGGACGCGTCGAGTCGCCGAGCACCGGGAGGAGCGCGTCGTTGAAGTCGATCATGAACTGCCGGGATATCGCGAACAGCACATCCTGCTTGTTCCGGTAGTGGTGATACATCGTCGACGACGAGATCCCTGCAGCCTCGGCGATCTCGCGGATCGTGGTCGTGCCGTACCCACGTTGGTGGAAGAGCCGAGCCGCCTCGACTCTGATCTGCTCGGCCACGTCGACACCGGCCTCGAGGCCAAGGTTTCTCGCCACTTCCACCTCCGACGTGAACCACCAACCGGTTCCGGGCGTCTTGCAGGAAAAATCTAGCAGGACGACCGACGCCTGGAACCGGTCGGCATTCGCCCACACTCAGCGGATGCCGGACAGATCGCTTCCGAGGTCGGACGGCACCACGATCTCCCGCTTGAGGATCTTTCCGGTCGCACCCTTCGGCAGTGCGTCGACCAGCACCACATGGCGCGGGTACTTGTAGGCGGCAACTCGGCGCTTCGCGTACTCGACCAGGTCCTCGGCGGTCGCGGTGCCACCGGGCCGCAGTGCCACCACGGCGCACACCTCCTCGCCGAGTCTCGCGTCGGGGACGCCGATGACGGCGACCTCCGCGACATCCTCGTGCTCGTAGAGCACCTCCTCGATCTCTCGGGGGTAGACGTTGTATCCGCCCCGGATGACGAGGTCCTTCTTCCGGTCGACGATGAAGTAGTAGCCGTCGCCGTCGCGGCGGGCCAGATCGCCCGTGCGGAACCAGCCGTCGGGGATCGCCGCGGCGGTCGCGGACGGGTTGCCCCAGTACCCCTTCATCACGTTGTGGCCGCGGATGGCGATCTCACCGACCTCGTCGCCGCCCACCTCGCGTCCGGCGTCGTCGACCAGGCGCATCTCTACGCCGGGCACCGGAAGTCCGATCGAGCCGGCCTTGCGTTCGCGGTCGGGGAGGTTGAACGAGACGACCGGGCTGGTCTCCGACAGGCCGTACCCTTCGAGCACGGTGCAGCCGAAGGCCTGCTCGAAACCGCGCATCACCTCGACCGGCATCGCCGAACCGCCGGACACGCACAACCGCAGACCGGACAGGTCGAACGACTTGCCGTCGGGATGGTGCAGCAGCGCGGTGTACATCGTCGGGACACCCTCGAACACCGTGACGCGGTCCCGTTCCAGCACCTCGAGAGCCGCCGTCGGGTCGAACCGGGGCAACATCGTGAGGAGGGCGCCGACCTTGACGACCGTGTTCAACGCAAAGGTCTGGCCGAAGACGTGGAACAGCGGGAGCGCGCCCAGGACCACGTCGCTCGGCGAGAGGTTGAGCAGGACCTCTGCGACGACGTCGCAGTTGGCCGAGAGGTTCGCGTGGGTCAGCTCGGCGCCCTTGGGCTTGCCCGTCGTGCCGGAGGTGTAGAGGATGACGGCGGTGTCGTTGTCGTCGCGTTCCTCGTACGCGGGCGCGGGCGCGGCCAGGGCCAGGAGCTCGTCGAACCCGTTGGCGGTCACGATGATCGGTTCGGTACCGGCAGCGGCGGCACTGGCCTGGGCAGTTTCCGCGACGTCTTCCCACGCGAAGAGCACCTTGGCGCCCGAGTCGGCGAGGTGGTACGTCAGTTCACGCTCCTTCAGGAGCGGGTTGAGCGGGACGACGACACCGCCGGCCCTGAGCACGCCGTAGTAGCAGATCGCGAAGGACGGCACGTTCGGCAGACAGATCCCGACGACATCGCCCGGCCGGATTCCCCGGTCCCGGAGCAGTCCGGCGACCCGTGCGGCGGCGGCATCGACGGCCGCGTAGTCCAGCGTGAGGTCGCCCAGTCGGAGGGCCGGCGCATGCGGGGTGTTCGCGGCGCTGGCCGCGAGATTGAGTGCGAGGTTTCCCATGTTTGTCTCCTGTGGCCGCACGCGAGCGGGCATGGCTCGTGCGGCGGTGTCGAATGACCGGGACTGGCGGCAGGGTAGCAGCGCCGATTCGTGAGTTCAGGGCCTTCGTGCACAGTCAAGTTCGATGAAATCGACTGTGCACGAAGGATTCCGATGTTTCAGGTGCCCGGGATGATGCTGGTGCCGAGGCGCCAGATGGTGTCCAGCAGGTCCTGCCGTGAGGGGGTGACCTCGCGGCTCATGGCCTCGGCCATGAGTTCGCGGAACGCCCCGAGGAACGCGGCCGCGGCCAGTCGTGCGTCGACCGCGGGATCGACCTCGCCGCTGCGTTGCGCGTGCGCGATGTTGCGCGCGGCCATGTCGATCTGGGTGGCGAGCCGCTCGGCATCGGCCTGGGAGGCCGACGGCTCGCGTAGCCGCCTGCCCACCACGATCGGCGCGAGCGGATCCTCGCGCAGGAAGTCGATCTCCCTGGACAGCCGCAGCCGCTCCCGTTCGATCCAGCCCAGGTCCGCGGACACCGTGACGGCGAACACCGCGTCGTCATAGGCGTCGTAGAAGGCGTGGACGACGGCCGCGACCAGGCCGTCCTTTGCGCCGAAGTACCGGTAGAGCAGCCCCGGAGAGGCCTCGGCGCGAGCCGCGACCTTGGCCACCTCCAGGGTGCCGCCGGTCTCCAGCAGTTCCGCACGGGCGGCCTCGATGAGGCGCAACCGAGTGGCGCCCCCTCGGGCCGTCAGTGCGTGGGGGGATCTGTCAGGGGATGATGACATTGTTCGGGTCCGGCTGCTCTTCCTTGGGTGCGGTGCTGTAGTCCCCGAACGGCGTGTCCCGCAGGGTGGTGACAGCGCCGACGCCCTGGTTCTCGGCGAGCTCGATGAACTCCAGCGCCTCGGGGGTGTTGCGCATCAGGCCGTCGAGGATCGGTCCGAGCATCTGGGTGCTGGCCAGGCCCATGTTCTCGTACGCCTGGTTCACGATGAGCTTCATCGCGGAGAGCTGGGAGACGGGAATGCTGGCGAGCTGCGCGGCCTGCCGTGCAACCTCGGCTTCGAGTTCCGCAAACGGCACCGCCTTGTTGATGAGTCCGATCTCCGCTGCCTCCACGCCCGAGACCGGCTTGCCGGTCAGAGCGTACTCCTTGGCCTTCGCCAGCCCGAGTCGGTAGATCCACATGCCGGAGAGGTGGCAGCCCCACATTCGCGCGTACGGCGTGCCGATCCGGGCGTCCTCGGAGGCGATGACGATGTCGGCGCCGAGGGCCATCTCGCTGCCGCCACCGATGCACCAGCCGTGAATCTGGGCGATCACCGGCTTGGGGCTACGCCAGATGCTCATGAACTTCTGGGTCGGGGACTCCGACTGCGCGGTCGCCATCACGAAGTCCTTGCCGGCGTCCCACTTGCCGTCGGTCGTCAGCTGGTCGTCCCAGTGCTTGAACCCGCCGCTGAAATCGTAACCCGCACAGAATGATCGGCCGGCGCCGCGGACGACAACCACCTTGACCTCCGGGTCGCGATTCGCCTTCGTCATCGCGTCCTGGAGCTCGTCGGGCATCGGCGGAACGATGGTGTTCAGGCGATCCGGGCGGTTGAACGTGATCGTGGCCACGGGGCCTGCGACGGAGTAGATCAAAGTCTCGTACATGTTCCACCTCTCGTTGGTAAACTGAATTCACTTTAGCTTTGGATCGGCGCGGTTGTCTACCCCCGTCGCGCCCCATTGACGGAGTCGCAGTGACGTGGGTAACTTGATGCGCATTCGAGCGGTCGATCGTTTGATCGACCCAATGCCATTGGGCGCAAACATCATCCAGTAGGTCGATGTACACAGGAAGGCGGTTGTCCGCCATGGAGTTGTCATCAGTTGGTCCCGCAACGGGCCCGGGTCCCGGCATGAAGGTCATCGTCACGGGTGCGGCCGGCGGGATCGGTGCCGCGCTGATCGGGGCCCTCGCGGCACTCGGATGCGAGGTCGCCGGAATCGATCGCCCGGGAACGGCCCTGCCGGGCGATCTCGCGTCGATCCCGCTCTTCGAGGCCGACCTCGCGGACGAGACGGCTGCGGCGGGCGCGGTGGAAGGCGCGGTGTCTCGCCTCGGCGGGCTGGATTGTCTGATCGGCGCCGCCGCCAGCGTTGCGACCGTCCACCGCGCCAAGTCGTTCTCCCCGAACGTCTTCCGTCAGGACATCGAGTCGAATCTGATGTCCCAGTTCTGGACCGCGCAGGCCGCCTACGCCGCGCTGGCCGAGAGCAGTCGCGCGAATCTGGTCCTGTTCTCCTCGACCGGCGCTCTGGACGGTCTGCCCGGTCAGGTTTCGTACGGAGCCGCCAAGGCGGGAGTGCTCGGGCTGGTCCGCACGTTGGCGGCCGAGTGGGCCGACGCCGGTATCCGGGTCAATGCGATCGTCCCCGGGCTGGTCGCGACCCCCAAGGTTCTCTCCATGCCGGAGGAGACCCGGGACCGGGTGCTGCGGAACGTCGCGATGAAGCGACTGGTCGAGGTGGACGAGGTGGTGGCGTCGGTGTTGTTCCTGATGTCGTCCGGGGCCGGCGCCATCACCGGCCAGTCGTTGCGGGTCGACGGGGGCGCGGGGATCAACACCCAGGGCCTCTACCGCTGACCAGACTTCCTCGTCGCTCGTGAAAGGAGCTGTCGCAATGACGAATTGCGATCGAGCAGGAGCCGTAGCGCCGGTGAGTGGCGTGGTCGACCCGGCCTTCGTCGCGGTGGCGGAGGAGTTCGACCGGAACTTCACCGCGCGCGGCGAGGTGGGAGCGTCCCTGCACGTGCTGGTGGACGGCAGGCCGGTCGTGGACCTGTGGGGTGGTGTCGCCGACCCCGCGACGGGCCGGCCATGGGAACGGGACACGGTCGGTGTCGTGTTCTCGTGCACCAAGGCCGCGGTCGCGCTCTGTGTCCACCTGCTCCTGGCGTCCGGCGAGATTCGCGAGGACATGCCGGTGACGCAGGTGTGGCCGCAGTTCGGCGCGAACGGCAAGGGCGACATCACGATAGGAATGCTGCTCAATCACTCGGCGGGGATCCCCGTGCTCAGCGAGCCGCTCGGATCCGGCATGCTCGAGGACTGGGAGTACATGGTCGGCCGGATCGCGGACCAGGCGCCGTTCTGGCGGCCGGGCGAGCGGCACGGCTACCACCCGGTGACCTTCGGGTTTGTGCTCGGCGAGGTGGTGCGCCGCGTCACCGGCTCGTCGATCGGCGGGTTCTTCGCGTCGGAGATCGCCGGTCCGCAGGGGCTCGACTTCTGGATCGGCCTGCCGCCGGAGATCGAGCCGCGCGTCGCTCCGATCGTCAAGGGGATCGCCGGCGAGGTGACCACCACGCCCTTCCTCGATGCCGCACTCCACCAGCGTGGTTCGATCCCGAATCTCTTCGTGTTCAACTCGGGGGACTGGTCTCGCGTGGGCGTGAACACCCGCGCCGGCCGGGCCGCGGAGATCCCCGCGGCGAACGGTGTCACCAACGGGCGAGGACTCGCGCAGATGTACGCGAACGTCCTTCGCGGTCCCGTCGCGGGAAGTCTCGGGGGTCTCGAATCGGCTCCGGCGCACTCGATGCCGGTGTCCGACGGCTTGGACGCGACCCTGCTGATGCGGACCAGGTTCCGCGGCGGGTTCATGCTGTCGATGGACAACGGTGCGCGCCTCGGCGACGGCCACAGCATGCGGATCGGAAGCCGTGCCTTCGGCCACTGCGGGTCGGGCGGCTCGATCGGGTTCGCGGACCCCGAGCTCGGCCTCAGCGTCGGCTACACCATGAACAAGCAGGGCCCGGGGACGCTGCTCAACGAGCGCGGACGGGCCCTCGTAGATGCCATCTACCGCTCACTCGGCCAGTCCGTCCCGCCGCCGCCGGCGCCACCGGAGCCGCAACCCGAACAGGATCAACGATGACTTCTCCCAACGCACAAGATGATTTGACACGGACAGACGTGCTCATCCTCGGCGCCGGCTTCTCCGGCCTCGCGGCGGCCGCGACGATCTCCCGCGCGGGCGGGCTCGACTACCTGCTCCTCGAGCAGGGCGACGACGTGGGCGGCGCGTGGCGCGAGAACACCTACCCCGGGTGTGCCTGCGACATCCCGTCGCCGCTCTACTCGTTCTCCTTCCGGCAGAACCCGGGCTGGCGACACCTCTTCGCGCCGCAGCAGGAGATCCTGGAGTACCTCCGCGACACCAGTGCGGAACTTCGGATCACCGAGCGTATTCGCTTCGGCACCAAGGTCACCGGTGCCGACTGGGACGAGCAGGACGGGTCCTGGAGGGTCGACACGGAGGACGGCGCGGTCTTCCGGGCACGATTCCTGGTGTCCGCGATGGGGGTCCTGCACCACGCCTCCTACCCGAAGCTGTCCGGCATCGAGAACTTCCAGGGCCCGCTGTTCCATTCCGCGCACTGGGATCACTCGTGCGACCTCGACGGCAAGCGAGTGGCCGTCGTGGGCACCGGTGCGAGCGCGATCCAGTTCGTTCCCGCCATCGTCGACCAGACCGCCAAGCTCGCGCTGTTCCAGCGGACCGCCCCGTGGATCGTGCCCAAGGTCAATCGCGCGTTCAGCGAGGACGAACGGGAAGAGATGCGCCGCAACCCGATCAAGCGATGGAATCGCCGCGCGCGCCTGTTCTGGATCCACGAGAAGCGGGCCAAGGGATTCGTCTCGGACACGTCCAAGATGGGTCCCACGAAGGCCCTCGCCTCGGGACACCTCCAGAGGCAGATCCGCGATCCCGAGCTGAGGGCAAAGCTCACGCCGGACTACGAGATCGGCTGCAAGCGACTGCTCATCTCCAGTGACTACTACCCGGCCCTCGCCAAGCCGCACGTCGACGTCGTCACCGCCGGCGTCGAGGAGGTCCGTGCGCAGTCCGTGGTCGCCACGGACGGAACCGAATACGACGCCGACGTCCTCATCTTCGGCACCGGCTTCGACGCGCAGAACAGCCTCAGCCGGGTGCCGATCCGCGGCCGCGACGGCGTGGCCCTCGGTTCGCAGTGGGAGTCGGGTCCGGAGGCGTACCTGGGGACGACCGTGGCGGGGTTCCCGAACCTCTTCCTGCTCTGCGGCCCGAACACGGGCCTCGGGCACAACTCGCAGGTCTTCATGATCGAGGCCCAGGCCCGGTACATGGCCAAGTGCCTGCGGTACGCGGGCCGCGGCGGAGTGATCGAGGTTCGGCGGGACGCCCAGGACCGCTTCAACCAGTTCCTGCAGGGGAGGCTCTCCTCGACCGTATGGCAGGCCGGTGGATGCAAGAGCTGGTACCAGGATCCCGTCACCGGGCGCAACACGCTGCTGTGGCCCAGGTCGACGTTGTCGTACTGGGTGCGCACCCGATTCCTTCGCCGCGCCGACTATCTCCGCCAGGCCAGCACCAGATCCACCCAGCCGTCGGTCACCGCCGGCTGACGCACCTTCTCCGCACTTCGTTCGATCCGACCCGAGCGGGCTCCGGCCGCACTTCAGTGAAAGGCTCTGCAATG
The DNA here is from genome assembly GCF_056402135.1 of Rhodococcus sp. P4_C10. Taxonomy (NCBI): domain Bacteria; kingdom Bacillati; phylum Actinomycetota; class Actinomycetes; order Mycobacteriales; family Nocardiaceae; genus Rhodococcus; species Rhodococcus sp. P4_C10. Next base: position 89,538 of record NZ_JBFUHZ010000006.1, read on the forward strand.
TCGACGATTCCCGAGTTACTCCACCGCAACGCCGAGCAGTACGGCGACATGCCCGCGTTGTCCCACGACGGTCAGGTCCAGACCTGGAGCGAGACCCGGACGGGCATCGCCAGGATCGCGCTGGGGCTCTCCCGCCTGGGCGTGCACAAGGGTGATCGCGTCGCGATCATGATGTCCAGCCGTCCCGAACACTGGCTGACGGACCAGGCGGTCGTGCATCTCGGTGCGCTCCCGGCGACGGTCTACGGCACGATGCCGTCCTCCCAGATCGCGTACCTCGCCAAGCACAGCCGGGCCAGGGTTGCGGTGCTCGAGGGCGCCGCCGAGGTCGAACGCTGGCTGCCGGTGCTCGACCAGTTGCCCGAACTCGAGCGCGTGGTCGTGCTGGATCCCGAGGCGTGCGTTGCCGACGACGAACGCTTCGTCAGATGGTCGGACGTGGTGACGGAGGAGACCGACCTCGACGCGTTCGAGGCCGCGTGGCGGGAGATCGGCGAGGACGATCCGGTGACGCTGATCTACACCTCCGGCACCACCGGCGTCCCCAAGGGCGTGCTGCTCACCCACCGCAACGTGATCGCCAATGCCGAGGCCAGGGATGCGGCGGCGCCGACGCCCCAGCACTTCCGCAGCGTCTGCTACCTGCCGTTGGCGCACATCGCCGAACGCATGGTGTCGGTCTACATGGCCATCCACAAGGCCGGCTACGTGACGTTCTGCCCCGATCCGAGTCAGTTGGTCGGGGTGCTGCGCCAGACGCGCCCCACGAGTGTCTTCGGCGTCCCCCGAATCTGGGAGAAGCTCGCCGCGGCACTGCGGTCGCGACCGGGTTCGTCGCTCGCGGACGTCGGGCTCGACCAGGTCACCTGGGCGTGCAGCGCCGCCGCGCCGCTGCCGGTGGACGTGCAGGAGTACTTCCGGGAGCAGGGCATCGCGATCGTCGAGGCCTGGGGGATGACCGAGACGACCGGCGTGGCCACCTCCACGAGCGAGACGGACTTCCGGTTCGGTTCGGTCGGCACCCCGATCCCGGGCACCGAGATCAGGCTGCTCGAGGACGGCGAGATCCTGGTGCGCGGCCCGATCGTGTCGGCCGGGTACCTCCAGGAGGACGGATCCGTCGTCTCCGTGACCGACGACGAGGGCTGGATGCACTCGGGCGACGTCGGACGGGTCGACGAGGGCGGGCACCTCTACATCATCGACCGCAAGAAGGACCTGATCATCACGTCGGGCGGCAAGAACATCGCGCCGGCCGCGGTGGAGGCGCTGCTGACCAAGCACCCGCTGGTCGGTCAGTCGCTGGCCTACGGCGACCGCCGGCCGTACGTGGTGGCCCTGATCGTGCTCGACCAGGAGGCGGTGACGGCGTGGGCTGCCGCGCAGGGCATCGACGTCGCGTCGCCGTCGGACCTCGCGACGCATCCCGACGTGATCGCGGAGATCGACCGTGCCGTCGAGATCGCCAACGAGGACCTCGCGCGGGTGGAACAGGTCAAGCGCTACCGGGTGCTGCCGACCGAGTGGACACCGGAAGGCGGGGAGCTCACCGCGAGCCTGAAGATCAAGAGGCGTGCCGTGCACGAGAAGTACGGCGACGTGTTCGACGCGCTGTACACGTAGCGATCCGTCTCGCCCCGGATCGAACCGGGGCGAGGCGGCGCGGCGACATCGTCATCCGATCCGGGTGATGCGGCCGGCTTCGCGGCGGCCGGACAGCAGCGCGCCGTGGACGGTCGAGGCCTCGGTGGCGTGGGTGGCCTCGCCGGCGAAGAAGACTCGGTTGCCGATCGGTTCGGCGACGGTGGTCCGGTCGTCCGGCGTCGAGTCGATGCCGGGGTAGGAATAGGAGCCGCGGGCAAAGGGGTCGGACGACCAGCGCGTCATCCGGTAGGCGCGGGGCTCGGGCACACTCTCGCCGTACATCGCACGCAGAGCGAGCATCCCTTCGGCGACGGTGGTTGTGTCGTCGAGGCTTTCGATGCGGCGCGCGACCGACCCGCCGCGTAGCGCGACGATCACCGGGACACCGGTGACGCCGTGCAGTGGATACCACGCGGCCATCGGTTCGTCCGGCAGACCGAACTGGGCGATGACCTCGGCGTCGTCCCAGAACCGGGTGTCGAAGCGCAGGTACAGCTTGTTGTAGACGCCCATGCCGAGGCGCCCGATCGCCTCCTGTTTCGCCGCGGGCAACGGCGGGTCGAAAGCGACGGCACCGGCCTGCAACACGCCCAGCGGCAGGGTGACGATCACGTGATCGGCGTCGAAGACACCGCGGTCGGTGTGCACCCGGACGCCGGCGGCGTCGTGGACGATGCGGTCGACGACGTGGCCCACGCGCACGTCCAGGCCCTCGGCCAGCCGGGTCGCGATCTCGTCGTAGCCGCGGGGGAAGACCACCTCGTCGCCGCCGTGGCCCTCATGGTGCCGCGTGATCCACAGCGGGACCCGGTCGGCGTCGGCGCCGAAGGCGTCCTGGACAAACTGGTGGACGGTGTCCCGGACGTGGTCGGCGCGGATCCCGGTCAGGCGCAACTGCGTCAGCACCTGGTCGACGGCGGCCGCGAAGGACCTGTTCGCGAACGCCGGCTGTGCGGACAGCTCGTCTATCGCGGCCATGGCCGCCTCGGCGTCGGCTTCGTACTCGGACCGTGCGGCCGGGCCCAGGCGGTGGCCGCCGCTGTAGGCGGTGACCTGGTTCGTGTTGAGAACCGCGGTAGGGAGGCCGAACTCGTCGCGCAGCTCGGTGACGGGGTTGCCGTCGACCCCGTGGATCCAGGAGGCGCCCAGGTCCAGGGGCAGGTCCGGCCAGTCGCGATCGGTCCACAGTCGGCCCCCCACCCGGTCGCGCGCCTCGAGAACCGTCACCGGGCGTCCTGCTCGGGCCAGGTCGCGCGCCGCGGTGAGCCCCGCGATGCCCGCCCCGACAACCAGGACGGAACCCGATGGCGGCGTCGAGACTTCGGCGCTGCGGCGCCCGAAGCCCGGCACGGCGCCCCGGTCGCGTGCCAGGACGGGAGTCGCGGCGGCCAGGAGGGTCTCTCTCGTCGTTGACACGGGATCATCGTAGTTGGGCAATCGTGTCCGCTCTGGTGCTCGCTTGCACCGCGACGAGTTGATCCTGCCGCCACGCCGGCCGGCCCGATCGATCGCCTGCCTGCTGGTCGACTGGCGGACGTCAGCTTCGGGCGGAGCGTCCTTTGCGGATCCGCGATCATCGGGAGGAGCGTGTGTGGCTATCGCACGACCAGGTCGTGATCGGTGGCGCTGAGGGTGATGGGCGCCACGCGCTTGCCCCGCGACCAGTCCCGCACGAACGCGTCGAGAGTGGGATCCGTGCCCCGCGCGTCGAAGGCGGCGCGGGGTACCTCGATCGCACCGACCAGATGCCTCGGCTGGTCGTCGAGGCCGGTACCGCGCGGCCCCAGGCGCAGGCCGTCCGCGGTGTGCAGCAGCACCGGGATCGTCTTCCCGTCGGGTGCGGTGACCGTGGCGGGCCGGGTGGTCGCGGCCGGGTCGAAATGCTCGACGGACAGCCGGTACGCCGACGGCCCGGCGTGCAAGCCGGCCTCGTCGAGCAGGCGCGGATCGAGGATCGAGTACGGAACCTGTGCCTCGACGAGCAGTTCGGCGTCGACCAGGGTGTCGCGAGCGGGCAACGGCGCCGACAGATTCCACGGCGCGGGCGGCGCCAGGGTGTCCGACGACCGATCCGACGGCGGATTCTTCAGCGGGGTTCCGGGCAGGGGCGCGCCGGTGGCCGTGAACGACCAGGCCGGGTCGTTCAGGTTCTTGTGCCAGAAGCCGGACTCGCCGCCCCGGCGGCCCGCGACCCGCAGCTCGCGACGGTCCGGGCCCACACCGGTGGAGTGCACGCTGATGGCCGAGGTGATCTCGCCGGGGACCTTGGGCTGGTGCACCCAGTCCTGGGCGGGCAGCTGGATCGCCGCGAAGTGGTGGAACCACGACTCGAACGCGGAGTTCGGCGCGGTGGGTTTACCGCTCTGATCGTCCCAGCTGTAGCGGAAGAACACCGAGTCGCCGCCGGTACCGTCGATGTCGTAGTTGCGGGTGTACATGTCGCCGTACTTGTTCATCACGAAAGTGGTTGAGGCCGAGGAGGACAGCGCGATCGACTGGAAGCGTCCGCCCACCGGGCCACCGATCTCGTAGCTGTCGTCGTCGGGCAGCCACGGGTCGGCGTAGGTGATGCGGCTGCCGTCCCCGGTCAGTGCCGGCACCATCGTCATCTTCGCGAGCCCGAAGAAGTGGATCCGGCCCGCGACGTCCGCATAGGTCTGGTTGTCCCAAGGTGATCCGACACTCAGCGCCCAGGTGCCGGGATCGCCGCCGGGCAACTGCTTGCCCCGACCGGTCCACAGCGGCGCCCCGAACGACGAGGTCCAGTTCCAGAACAGTGGAGCCTGCGAGGCGTTGTCCATGGTGTAGATCCACCCGTCCTCGTCCACCGCGATCAACTCGTCGTCGTCCACCGATATCCCGACCAGGCGATCGCGCAGGCACGTCGGCAACGGCGCGTATCGCCACGGCTCGGGGTTGGCGCCGTTCCACACCCGGGGCCGGGTCAGCAGCGCGTTCCCGGCCAGCGCGTAGTCCCAGAACTTGTTGAACTGTGTGGTCTGGGTACGTAGTTCGACGCTCGCCGGGGCGCCCGACCCCGCAAACTCCGGCAGGCCCGCCAACCCATCCCTGGCTCCGAACGACGGCAGACCGGGCGGCACCTGCGCGGTGCCGAAGGGGACGCAGTCGGCGGGTGCACTCGATACGGGTGCGGCCGTCGCGGCCGGTACCGCCGCGGTTAGACCCACGACCGCCATCGAGCAGACGAGGGCGGTGCGAACCCGAAACCGGGGGGCGTCGTCGAGATAGGTAGGAATGCTCACGATCTGACAATAGGCTGGCGTCGATGGTTTGTTACACATCGCAGGTTGGCAGTGCGCAGGACTCCGGTCAGTCTGAAAGAGACTGCCCCCCGGTTTGGTTGACATCTGATCTGTGCGGATCGCTCCTCACGATGGATGGATGTCCCCATGCCGAAAGCGTTTCTCGAGGAGTTCCGCCGGACGTCATCGCGGGCGCCCCGCAAGGGCGAGGCCCCGCTGGGTCAGATCGCGAAGGACTTCGGAATCCACGAAGGGTGCCTGCACCGCTGGCCGAAGATCGCCGACCGAGAGGACGGCATCAGTGCCGGCAGGAAGCCCACCGATTCAGACGAGTCTGCAGAGCTGCGGGAAGACCGCAAACGGATCAAGCTCCTCGACCTCGCCGATGACGGAGAGCCCGTCACGGTGACCTGCCGGGTTCTCGGATTCTCGACCCAGCGTTCGACAAGTGGAAGAAAGATACGGTGACACAACGCGATTGGGACGCGAATCTGATAGACATTGCCCTCCCGCATTCGGATACCGCTTCATCGCCGACGAACTAGCGACGCTCAGCCGAGGCTGAACGGCTGCCCCCACAGGGTGACGGTGCTCTGCACCTTCGCCGTGCTGACAACGACCTTGACGTACGAGCGGGCCTGTGCGTAGCCGGCGCAGCCGTTCACCGACATGGTGGAGTCCGACCAGGTGACGCTGCCGTTGCCCTTGAACGGATTGCCGGCACGGTGCTGCTCGGCGCCGAACGCGTCGGCGACCTCGAGGTCGAGGATCTTGTAGTCCACGGCCTGTCCGGGGGCGATGGTGACGTTGCCGGTGCTCTTGCCGGTCTGGATGGTCTTGTCGCCGGCGTAGTTCGAGGTCATGGCGGCGTCGGTGCCAGTCTTGCCGCCGAGGGAAAGTTGGCAGGCCACGATGTAGCCGGGCTGGATGGTGCCGCCGCCGGGGCCGGAGAGCGAGACCTTCGCGGAGCCCGAGACCCAGGCGTTGCGGTGCAGCGGGGTGGCGCCGAGCGAGGGGGAGATGTTCGCGGACTCACCCGTGCGGGTGACGGTGACGACCGTGCCGTCGACCAGGGTCTGGGTGATCGAGCCGTCGGGCAGCGGGACGAGGGTGTCGGCGTTGGCGGCGCCGGCGGAGAGGACACCGACGGCGACGGCGGCGGCCGCACCGGCGGAGACGATTCGCAGTCCGCGACGCAGGCCGGTCTTGCTGGCGTTCATGAATCTCCCTTTGAGGGTCGAGGTTTCAAGTTCTGTGCGGAAACGTGCGCTCAGCCGATGCTGAACGGCTGGCCGTACAGGGTGGTCTTGGAGTAGTTGTCGCCGACGATCTCGACGACCGTGTACGCGCGGGCCTGGGCGTAGCCGCCGCAGTTCTGCACCTCGAGCTGGGTGTCCTGGTACTGCAGCGAGTACTTGCCGTTCTTCTTGATGTCCTTGCCGGACACGCTCACGAACTTGACCTGACCGGCGGAGATCGGGACGGTCAGCGACCCGGACATCGAGGGACCGTCGAGGCTGATGCCGCCGCCGAAGGAGCCGCTGAGGCCGGTGATGTCGACCTGGCAGCCGACGATGTAGCCGGTGTTGATGCGGGAGACACCGTGGGTGGAGGAGTTGTTGGTGCCGGGCAGGTTGGCAGCGGCGTTGGTCGGGCCGGCCTCGGTCTCCTTGGTGATGCCGGTGACGTCGCCGGTGACGGTGCCCGAGACCCAGGCGGTGCGGCCCGCGCCGTTCGAGGCCAGCGACGGCGAGATCAGGGCGCTCTCGCCGGTGCGGGTGACCACGACACCGGGGGCGGCCTTGTCGCCGTCGGGAAGCGGAACGACGGTGTCGGCGGAGGCGGTGCCGGTCGTCATCAGGCCGATCGCCACGGCGGCGGCCGCGAGGCCTGCGATGCGGAGTCCGAGCGGACCGGACGTGCGGTTGAAGTGCATTCTGTTCCTCTGGTCGGGTTGTGCATCCATGGTTGCGGTCGAGGTGAGTGCAGTGGGTGAATGGCGCGTGAGGTGACTATTTGAGTCCGGATCGCACGAACGCGTCCACCACGTACCGCTGCAGGAAGATGTAGATGAAGAAGATCGGCAGGCACGCCAGCCCGGACGCCGCCATCACCGCACCCCAGTTGTCGCCCTCGGCGCCGAGGAAGCTGCGGATGCCGATCTGCACCAATGCATCCGACTTTCGCAGCACGAGGGCGGGCCAGAGGTACTCGTTCCATGCCGAGATGAACAGCATGATCCCCAACGCGGCGAGCGCCGGCTTGAGGTTGGGCACCACCACTTTCCACAGCGTCGCCCACGAGCTCTGCCCGTCCATCATCGACGCGTCGAGCAGTTCCCGGGGGAACGCCTCCATGTGCTGGCGCAGCAGCAGCACACCGAAGGCGGCGCACAGGTTGGGCACCACCACACCGGCGACGGTGTCCAACAGGCCCATCTGCGAGATGAGCAGATAGTTCGGGATCATGGTGACCTGGAACGGAACCAGCCACGACCCGACGAACAGCATGAACAGCAACTGCTTGCCGACGAAGGTCCAGCGCGCGAAGGCGTACGCCGCGAAGATCGCCACCAGCAGCTGGCTGACCGCGATCGCCGCCGCCATCAGGAAGGTGTTGACGAGCATCGATGCCATCGGGATGGTCTCCCAGACGTACCTGAAGTTCTCCAGGCTCGGCGGCCACGGCATCAGGCTGGACGACAACGAGTCCTCCGGCCGCCGGAATGCGGTGGCGAACATCCAGTACACCGGGAACACGCTCACCAGCGCCACCAGCGCCAGAATCAGGTGCCCGGTGGCGATACGGCGGCGGGAGCGGGCGGCCACCGGCAGGTCGCCGACATCCGCCGTGTGGTGCGCAGTGGCCGGCATGGTGCGCGCCGGACCCTCGACGGTGATGAAAGCCATTACTGTCCTGAGCCTTTCGTGTCTGGGGAGGGCGAGCCCTCAGTTCTCGCGAGGGCGGGGACCTCAGTTGTCGTAGAACGCGAGCTTGTCGGAGATCTTTACGAACGCAAATGCGATGACACCGAATCCGACGAAGAACAGGGTGCCCGCCGCAGCGGACAGGCCGGCATCGAAGTTGCGGAACCCGAACTCGTACAACAGGTAGTAGATGTTGGTGGTCGATCCGCTGGGTCCGCCCTGGGTGAGCACGTCGATGATCGGATAGGCCCACTGCGCTCCGAGCAGGATGGTCATCAGCGCCATGAACACCAACGTCGGCGAGAGCAACGGGAGGGTGATGCGCCGCGTGATCAGTGATTGGGAGGCCCCGTCCAGGGAAGCGGCCAGCCCGTAGTCGGGGTTGATTCCCGCCACTCCGGCGGAGATCACCAGCACGCCGAAGCCAAGCATCTGCCAGCCCACGACCACGACCACACCGAGCAGCGCGACCTTCGGATCGCGGAACACGTCACCCATCTCGAAACCGAGCGTGGCCGCCACCCGCGGGATGGTGCCCGACTCGGGGGTGAACAACCACCGCCAGATCGCGCTGCTGGCGACCGGTGTGATCAGGAACGGCACGAAGATCAGCGCCTGGTAGAACGTCTTGGCCCGCCCGGTGACCTGACCGCACAGCAACGCGATACCGACCGGGAGCACCAGGGAGAACACCATGAACGCCAGCACGTACAACACCGTGTTCCACAGCGCCTGGTGCAACTCCGGCAGCGCCAGTACGGTGGTGTAGTTGTCCAGTCCCACCGGCACTTTCGGCGTGGTGGGGATCATGTTCCACTGGTAGAACGAGAGCCCGACGGTCTCGGCCAGCGGCTTGTACACCCACACGACGAGCAACACCACCGCCGGCAGCAGGTACAGCAGGGGTACGCCGCTACTGCGGAGCCTGGACCACCACTCGTCGCGCCGAGAGGTGGTCTTCGGTGGCCGCGCCGCGACCCCGGCCGGATCGTCGGCGGTTCGAGCTTCCACGAACATGATGTTCTCCTCCGGTGCTACGCGTCGTCAGTGAGCGGCGGGCTGGGACATCGCGAGCACTGCCTCCTCGGCAGACATGTTCTGCAGCGCCTGGAGACGGTCGGCGGTCAGCTCATAGAGCGTCGGTCCCTCTTCGACCGGAACAACGGTGTGCAGCACCCGATCCGAGTACACGTGCACGAGGTTGAAGGACTGCCCGACATCCTGTCCGCGCATTCCGCCGCCCTGCGGGAACAGGTCCTGGGTGTAGCAGGTGGCGGACGCGACCGACACCGGGATGTCGGCGAAGGTGCACGTGGTCGAGTAGTGCAGGTGGCCGCCGAGGATGCCGCGAACGTCGGTGCCGCGCAGCACATCCTCGAGCTTGTTCTGCTCCCGCAGCTCGACGAACTCGAGCAGGGCGAGCGGGCTCGGCACCGGCGGGTGGTGCAGGGCCAGCAGGGTTCCGTGCGGCGCCGGGGTAGCGAGAATCTCGCGCAGCCAATTGGCCTGCTCGTCCGTGATCTCACCGTGGTGGTGGCCCGGGACGGTGCTGTCGAGCGCGATGATCCGCAGGCCGTCGATGTCGTGGACCATGTCGACGGACTCCTGGGTGGGTTCGGCATCCAGGAGGCCGGCGCGAAACTCCGGTCGACTGTCGTGGTTGCCCATCACCCAGATCACCTTCGCCCCGAGCTTCTCCGCTGCGGGCTCGACCATCGCCCGCAGCCGGGTGTAGGCCTGCGGGTTGCCGGCGTCGGCGAGGTCACCGGTGAACACGATGGCCTCGGGGCGCTGGCCGGCGCGGTCGAGTCGGTCGAACAGGCGCGCGAGTTTGGCGTCGCTGTCGACCATCCCGTGCAACAGGTCACCGTCGCCGACGAAGTGGGTGTCGCTCAGGTGCAGGACGTAGTGTTCGGGCTGACCGTACTGGGACATGGAAGTGCTCCTCTGTATCCGAAGTTGTTTGGTGGGAAGAAGAAGTCAGGCAACGAGACGAGCGGTCAGCACGGACAGCTCGGTGTCGGTCATGCCGTGGGCACGCAGGAAGCCGTGCACATCGCCGTGATCCGCCCGGATCTGTGCGAGGGTCTCCCGCATCAGCGACGCCGGACTGGCGCACACCATCTCGGTCATGTCGAGGTCGTCGGGCAGACCCATCGCCTCGTAGTTCGCGAGCATGGTGGTGGCCCATTCGCCGGCCAGCATGGTCTCGGAGAGCGCGTAGTCCGCGACGATGTCACGCTCGTCCACACCGACCGCCGCCAGGGCCAGCGCCACCACGAGTCCGGTGCGATCCTTGCCCGCGGTGCAGTGGACGAGCACCGGGTCCGGGCCCGCCCCGGCAACCAGCCGGACCGCCGCGGTGAGCGCGGGAGCGTGGTCGGTGATCATCTGCCGGTACAGCGGGCCCAGGCCGAAGCCGTCGGCGTGGGTGTCGAGAGCCGCGTCGTACACCGGTCGGTGCACCGACCGGTGCCCGACTCCGTCCAGCGCGTTCGGCGCGGACTCGGCCTCCTGGGCCTCGCGCAGGTCGATCACCAGCGCCAGGTTCAGTTCGCGCAGGGTGTCCCGGCCGGCCTGGTCCACCTTGTGCAGGGCGTCCGAGCGAAGCAGCGCGCCCCAGCGGGTGGTGCGGTCTCCGACGGGGTAGCCGCCGACGTCGCGCAGGTTGTACGTACCGGAAAGGGGGATTCGCCGAGTGGCGAGTGTCGCGGTCATGTGTAGTCCAAATCTGTTGTCGGGAAGAGAACGTCCGCGATTCAGCGGAGTAGGTCCTGTGCGCGCTGCTGCGCGGCGGCCATGGTGGCGGCGGGGTCCTTGCCGTAGAAGACGGACTCCTCCACCGCGGTAGCGAGGATGTCGTCGATCTGCACGTAGCTGTTGCCCGGGTAGGACACCCACGGCTCCAGTCGGTCGAGCTGCGCGAGGTTCGGCGCGAGCAGGGGATTCGAGTCGGCCCACGGCTTCAGCGTGGCGGGATCCTCGGTCAGCGACGTGCGCAGCGGCAGGTATCCGATCTTGCTGGCGATCTCGGTGTAGGCATGGTCGGAGGTCATGTGCTTGATCAGTTCCCAGCCCGCGCGCTGCTTGGCCGGGTCCTGCGAGAAGACGAACAGCGCGGAGCCGGAGTTCGTGGGGACTGCCTGGTGTCCCTCGAACGCGGGCATCCCGGTGTTCCGCAGCTCCCATCCGCCCGCCTGGGAGGCCTTGAGCATGTTGCCCTGGACTGCCGACGAGTTCATCGTGATTGCGGTGTCGCCCTTCATGAATGCCTCGACCTGTGCAGCCGCGGACTGGTTGGCCAGCACGCCGTCGTCGAACAGTTCGCGGAGCATGGCGACGGCCTCGACCGATGCCGGCTCGCCGAACTCGATCGACTCCCGGTCCGCGGAGAGCACACCGCCGCCCGCGGAGCGGAACAGCGCCTGCATACACCAGTTCCCGCCCTTGACCGAGCAGCCGACGGACAGCGACGGCTTGCCGGTCGTGGCGGTGATCTTCTTCGCGGCCTCGGCGACCTTGGGCCAGGTGGACAGGTCCGCATCCGCGGGCACGCCGGCCTTTTCGAAGGTGGTCGCGTTGTAGAACAGCACCGGGGTGGAGAACACGTACGGCATGCCGTACGTCTCGCCCTTCCAGTCGCCGAGCGTGGTGGTGTTCGGGTGGTACGGGTGGTCGCCGCCGAAGTTCTCCTGCACCGTCTCCTTGCCGACCAGGTCGTCGAGGCTGCTGGCCTTGAGCTGGTTGATCGAGAAGTCGACGGAGTCGAATGTCATCTGGGCGACGTCAGGGGGGGTCCCGGCGAGCATCTGGGTCTGCACGCTGCTGGCGCTCGCGGTGCCGCCCGCTCCCGGCGTGCCCTGCGGCGCCTGAGCCTTGACGGTGATGTTCGGGTGCGCGGCCTCGAACTCGTCGACGAGGCTCATGATCGTGTCGGTCCAGGCACCGGCCTGCGTCAGGTTGTAGGACTCGAAGACGATCTCGACCTTCTGGTCCGGTGCGAGCTCGGGGACGGTGGCGCCCGAACCGGACGCCACGGCGTCGACCGATCCGGTGGCGCAGCCGGTCAGGGTGAGGGCGGCGGCGGACATCGCCACGAGCGCCAGCCCCTTCGTGTTACGCATGGATTCTCCTGGGAGTTTTGTTGGGGGAGGGGGTACTTCAGAGCTGCCCGCTGAGCACACGGGTGTCGAAGTCGGTCAGTTCGGGCACGTCCACCCACTCGAGGCGACGTCCGGTCCCGGCGTCGAACAGGTGCACACGCTCGGCCGGTGCGGCGAGGACCACCGTCTGCCCGACGTGCAGCGCGATGGGGCGCGGTGCCCGCACGCACACCGTGTGCGCGCCGACCGCGCAGTACGCGATCTGCTCGCTGCCGAGGTTCTCCACGGACTCCACGACGGCATGCAGCCTGGCTCCTGGCCCGTCGGTGACTCGGACGGGGGCCAGGTGCTCGGGTCGGAAGCCGAGAATCACTGCGCGGTCTGCAGATTCGCCGGGCCACAGCTGGGCGTCGACTCCGTCACCGGTCGCGGTGACGATTCCGTCCCGCGAGCCGACAGTGGCGTCGAGCAGGTTCATCGGAGGGCTGCCGAGGAAGCCTGCGACGAACACCGACGCCGGGGCGTCGTAGACCTGCTCGGGGGTGCCGATCTGCTCCACCCGCCCGTCGTTCAGAAGCGCGATCCGGGTTGCCATCGTCATCGCCTCGACCTGGTCGTGGGTGACGTAGACGAAAGTCGCGCCGAGCCGCCGGTGCAGGTCCGTCAGCTCGCGGCGGGTGGCGGTGCGCAGCTTGGCATCCAGGTTGCTCAGCGGCTCGTCCATCAGAAATGCCTTGGGCTTGCGCACGATTGCTCGCCCGACCGCGACGCGCTGACGCTGACCGCCGGAGAGTTCCTTGGGCTTGCGGTCGAGCAGGTGCGCAATGTCGAGTTGCTGAGCCACCTCGTCGACCCGCGCCTTCGCCTCGTCCTTGGGCACCTTCTTCACTCGGAGCGGAAAGGCGAGGTTCTTGGCGACCGACAGGTGCGGGTAGAGGGCGTAGCTCTGGAACACCATCGCCACGTCGCGGCGCTTGGCGGGGGCGGCGGTGATGTCCTCGTCGTCGAGGACGATGCGTCCGGCGGTCGGTTCGAGAAGCCCGGCGATCATCCGGAGCAGCGTGGTCTTGCCGCAGCCGCTGGGTCCGAGGAGCACCAGGAAGTCGCCGTCCCGGATGTCCATCGAGATGTCGTCGACCGCGGTGACGTTCTGGAACTTTCGGCTCAGACCCTCGATGCGAATGCTGCCCATGCTCAACTCCCGATGAAATGGCGTTACCCAAACTCGGTTCGTTTGGGAATCTCGTTACATCGAAGAGTTAGCCAGTACAAGGTGAACTGGAGCCGAATGCTCCGACAAGCGCTCATGACTCTTGGGGCAACGGCTACCCCACGGGCGTGATCAGCGCGGTGGGGGTGGATTCAGCAGTGTCACAACCTGTTCCATGCTTCGACCCTCCGCGTCCAGTGAACCGCCATTCGCCTCGCGGACCGCGATCTGCAATCCGATCAGGAAGGACAGCTGGACTACCGTTGACGAGGCTCCGTGCGCGCTCCACGGACCCGTACCTCCGCCGATGACCAATGCGATGTCAGAGTGCTCCACCAGGCTGGATCGGGCGTAGCTCGTCACCCCGATCACCGTTGCGCCGGCCTCCTTGGCCGCGATGACCGAGCTCAGGGTGTAGCTGTTCATCCCGCTGTCGCTGACTGCGAGGCACACGTCCTCGGCGCCGAGGTGCCGGGCGGTGAGCTGTTGCACGATCGAGTCGGACGGCGCCTCGGCCGGGCGGCCGTTGGTCACGAATCGAATCGCCATGGCCGCGGCGCTGGGCGCGGACCCGCCGTTCGCGACGAGCAGTACGCGGCGGGCCGCCCCCAATGCCCGGACCGCGGCGTCAAAAGCCTCCTCGTCGAGGGGAGCCAACGCCGCGCCGAGGTCTCGGGCCACCTCGCCGAACACCGACCGCACCATCCCGACCCCGGGCTGGGTCGCGGCGGCGGTGCCGACGGGACCGTTGGACGCGGCGCCGAGATCGCGCAACAACAGCATGCGCAGGTGTTGGAAACCCTTGAAACCAAGGTTCTGACACGCTCGGACCACCGTCGCCGTCGAGGTGGACGCGTGCTCGGCGAGGTCCGCCGCGGACCACCACGCCACCTCGCGGGGCCGGTCTACGCACACGTCCGCGACCCGACGCTCGCTCGGCGCCAGCGACGACGCCCGCGCCCGGACGGCGGCGAGAGTGGTACCGACTGGCGGGTCCGTTGCTGAGGGTTGCACCCGCTCTGATTAGCACAGCGACGTGAACGGCAACACCTCCACTGCAACTGAGACGGTGGAGATGCCGGCGCAGCGGTCATCTTTGACCTTCTCTTCAAATTCGTCGCCGGGGACGTCTGGACGCGGACCTCGGCGTCGACTACGTCGCCGCGACCGGGACGGGAGCTGTCCTCCGTTTGAGCATGTCTCCTAACCGGCGGGGCGTTTGAGCCAGGCGCACACCGCTGACAGCAGCACCCCGGCGCGGTATGGGAGGTCCAATTTGCCGTAGCGGGTGGGTCATCCGCCGTTGTTTGATGGTGACGAAGGATCGCTCGAAGACATTGCGGACCTTGTGCTTCTCGGCTTCGAACCGGACCGGACGACCACCGCGACCGTGTCGTCGGAAGCGACCCGCGTTTTCTGGTCGACCGGTTCGGCGATCACCGCCTCAATACTGGTGGATCTTCGTGCCGCGGCTGCCGCGGGAACGACCGAGTGCGTGGTCACCGGGTTCGGCCCGCAGGTTCCTGTAACTCGACAGGTCTCCCCGACACGACGCTCGGTGTCGCTGATGCGACTACCGCCGATTAGGAGACACGCTCGAGCCCGGGTCGCGATCTCGTCGTAGACGCGGGGGAAGACCACCTCGACGCCGTCATCGCCACGTGATCATCGTAGGGCGGTGCCGTCGCAGCCCTCGGCCTACGTGAACGCCGGGCCCCTGGTGTCGGCGTGCGGTCTGGCGACCACCCACCGACACCCGAGGCCCGTGCCCCCGGCGAACTCCATCCAGTTCGCCGGGGGGTGAACAACTTCTAGGCCTCGCCCAGGAGTTGTTCGAGTCGCGCCATGCAGAACCCGGTGATGCTGACGTTGTCACCGAGGTTCAGATGGGTGGACAGGCGCAGCAGCGGAACCGAGAGCAGCACCGCGCCGAGCACCTCGTTGAACAGCAGGTTCTGCACCTTCCAGCCGGTCAGTTCCTCGTAGCGGGCGACGGTCTCCTCCCGCGTTGGGGTGCCGGGCAGGGCCGGGTGTCCCTCGTGCTCACTGCACGCCCAGTCCAGGAACAGCACCCAGGCCAGGTCGGCCTCGTGGTCGCCCAGGTACGCCATCTCCCAGTCGAGTACGCCGGCGACCGAAAGGTCCGGCGTGTACAGGATGTTCGACATGCGGGCGTCGCCCCATACCAGGGTCACGTGCTCCGGGTCGTAGAGGTTGGCCTTGAGCCAGGTCAGGGCCTTCTCCATCACCGGGGGCACCTCTGGTGCCGCCCAGCGCACGGCCCAGTCGAGGTAGTTCACGATCTGCTCGACCGGCTTGTCCCCGAACTTGGGCATCGCCAGGAACCCGAGCCGCAGCTCCTCGGGGTCCAGCAGATGCACCTGCGCCATCGTCTCGACGCACTCCCACCACATCTTCGCCCGACCCTGCTCGTCGGCCTCGAAGTAGTTGCCGGCGGTGTGGTACGACGGGAAGTCGCTGGGCGCCTCGGCATTTCCGATGCGGTCCATCACGTAGTACGGAGTGCCGAGCGGGTTGTCGTCCGCGTCGATCCACCGGACGCTGGGGACCGGGAGATCGGTCGGCGCGAGCCGCTCCGAGACCAGGTACTGGCGCCGCAGGTCGTAGTCCGGGAACAGCGAGACCTCGGGAGGCCGCCGGAAGACGTACCCGGCCGACTCGTGATCGGCACCCTCGAGGTTGAACAGGTAGGTCTCGGTGGAGAACCCGCGTTCGGTGCGCTTCCAGTCGATGATCTTCGCGTTCTGTGCACCCGGAATGCGCTGCTGGACAATTGGTTCGAGGGCGGCCGCCAGGTTCTCCGGCGCGACCCGCTCAGCCATTGTTCCCACCGGATCGGTTGGCGCTCCAGTCGGTGTAGCCGTAGCGCGGGTTCACGCCCATGAACACCATCTCGACCAGTCCGTGTCCGACCTTGTCGCCCATCCGGACCTCGACGAGCGTCTCGCTGAGCATGCTCACCTTGCGGATCTCGTTGACGTCGGTGATGTCGACGTCGAAGCTGTCGCTGAAGTCCTTGCCGCGGTACATGCCCGACGCGTAGCCGTTGTACTCGTCGTACCCGGCGAGGCCCGGCCAGAAGTCGCACACGGGCTTGACCTCGATGACGTCGGTCGTGCGGTCCGCGCGGTGCACGGTGAACGTGCCGGACTTGACGACGCGGAGGTCGTCGCGGAAGTCCAGGTCGTGCTCGACGTCGATGATCGGCAGCGGCTCCTTGCCGGAGTCGATCGGGAAGAGCACCTCGCCCTCGAACTGCCAGCGCTCCCCGGTGTGGGTCTCGCGCTGTGCGAAGTGCACCACCTCGTCGTCGAACTGGAAGATGCCCATGTAGTAGAGGACGCCGGCCGGCACCTCGGAGGGCTGCATGTTCCCGCCCTCGGGCAGGCTGCCGCCGCCGCCGCCGTGGCGCACACCCCACGAGTGGTCGCGGCCGAACCACCAGTTTTCGGGGTCGATCTCGATGCGCTCGCCGTCGATCTCGATCCAGCCGGTGATGGTGCCGTTCTGGTAGAACCGGCGCGCATCCTCGCGGACCCGGCCGCGGCTGCGGTGGAAGGCCGCGGTCTGCTCGTAGACCGGGAAGTCGCCGGTGAAGTCGAGCTGCAGGCTCAGGCCGTGCTCGTTGGACTCGACGGTGGAGCGCACCTTGCGCAGCGGCTCGACGATCTCGTACGTGTACGGGCCGACGCTGAACGCGTTCAGGGCCCCGGTCTGGGGGTTCAGCTCGGTGGACAGGCGGACCACGCGGGCCTGCTCGCCCTTGCGGGTGACCATGGCGTAGGCGTCGAGGACGTTGCGGTTCGGGTACTTCGCCATGCCGGTCATGATGCTGATCTCGCCGGACTTGTCGAAGCCGTACATCACGATGCGCTCGGTCCAGCGCAGGTCGCTCTGCGAGACGTGATCGAGGGTCGTGGGGAGCTGGTGGATGAGCAATTCGTCGTGCGGGGTGATCATGGCCTGCCCTTTCGTCGATGGATGCCTGACGACAATCTATTACGGAGCGCTCCGCAACGTATTGGTTTTGCCGAAAGACGTCCGGTACTGTCCGCGGTTGTGGATGAACGCAGAGATCGCCGAACCGGCACCGCCGGAGTGGGACGACCTCGCGATCCGCAGGTCGACGAGGCCATCTTCGCCGCCACCAGGGAATTGCTGGTGGAATGCGGCTATCAGAAGACCACCATCACCGCGATCGCCCGCCGGGCGAAGCTGGGCACCGCCGCGATCTATCGGCGCTGGGCGACCCGGGAGTCGCTCATCGAGGACGCGATCTTCGGGATGCAGGACGTCGCCCTGCCCGAGGCCACCGACGACCTGCACGCGGACCTGCTCACCTGGACCCGGATGTTCCTCGTGCGGATCGCGGAACCCGCGACCCGGGCGGCGATCCCGGGGCTGCTGTCCGCCTACCATTCCGACGACGGCGTCTACGAGCGCCTGGTCACGCGATCCGAGGACCCCGCCCGTGCCGCGCTGACCGCGCGGGTGGCCGCGGCCTTCCCGGAACGTTCCGACGACGCCAACGCCGCGGTCTCCGAGGCCGCGTTCGACCTGTTGATGGCGGCCACCACCATGCGAGGCCTCACCAGTGGGCTCGCCGACGTCGACGCCTTCTGCGCCCGCACCGCCGACTCGTTGGCGCTGCTGGTCACGGTGGACCGCGCCGAGTTGGGTGCCGGGCCGGCGCCGGATTCGGCGAACTGAGGCTGTTCCGTTCTAGAGTGCGGCCCGCCATGCCGTGGGACTGGATCCGAACTCGGTTCGAAACCATCGCGAGAATGCGGAGAGTTCGGAGAACCCGAGCAGTCCGGCGATGTCCGTCAGGGAGCGCGTCTGTTGAGTGACGTACCTCTGGGCCAGCTCCGCCCGGGTGGCGTTCACGATCTCCGAGAATGACGTGTCCGCCCGGGCCAGCTGTCGATGGACCGTGATCCGGTTGACTCCGAGCGTCTTCGCGACATGTTGCAGTGAGCACCGGCCGGTGGGGAGCGTCGTCTCGATCAATTCACGGACGCGATCGAGGTCATCGACAGGCCGTGGTCTGGCGATCGTGTCGATGTACTCCTTCGCGAAGGACTGGAACAGCGGGTCGAACAGGATGTTCGGGAGGTCGAGGTCGCGGGCATGGAATCCGAAGCCGTTGAAGTTCTCGCCGAAGTGGACCGCGCTTCCGAAGGTCTGGAGGTGAAGTGTCCGGTTGGCTGGACTGGCGTGGGTGAAGTAGATGCTGAGCGGATTCCAGTTGTTGCCGACGATGATCTTGACCAGCCGTGCAAGGGCCCAGACGGTCATCTCGGAAAAGTGCCTCGAGGCGCCGTCGGTGGTGTTGAAGTCGACCCGGACCGTCGCGACGTCGTCCGCCTCGGCGATCCGGATGCGGATGGCCTCGCTGCGAATGTGCTGATACCGGCCGAGCAGTGTCAGCACGCCGCGCAGGTCAGGTTCGCCCTGCGCGGCGACGCTGATGGGACCCAAGTTGGTCATCTTGCGGCTTTCGGCCAGGCGAATTCCGAGATCCTCGAGCCCCGTCGCCACCGCCGACCGCTCGAGGAGTTGAACCGCGGCATCAATGGCGATCCACTGGTTCGGCATGGCCAGGTCAGCCGTCTGGAGTCCCACTGACCTGAGGAGGGGCAGCGGGTCAACCTTCCGTGACCGCATGAGATCCAGATAGCCGGTAAGGGCGGCGTTGCGGACGAGCAGGGTCATCGCGGCGTCTTTCCGATTCTTGTGGAACGGCGGAGTGGCCTTCCGTCAGTCGTGATCGACGGGACAGGTTATCCCCGGCGTGCGCAACGAGGTCAGGTTTTCCAGCGGACGAGGCCGAGTGCCTCCTGCGCTGGGATCATGCGACTGCGCACGGTTCGCGTGGTGGTGATCGAGGGTACCTCGCAGATCCGGGCGTGGACAGCCTCCGGAGCTGCTCCGGGCCGTTCCCGCCAGGCGCCGACCTCGCCGTTCGTCGTGGCCATGTGCTCTGTGCGGAGTAATAGCGCGTCAACCGAGATGTAACTCGAGGTCAAATTATCCGATCGAGTGACCGCTACAGTTTCGGCATCCGGTACTGCGAATCCAACCATTTGGTCCGCAATTGACGAACGCCGGCAGTTGATCTTGGCCTCGCCGGCCAATTCGAAAATCTTCCATCCGCCCGAAGGTAAAGGACTGGCCTCCATGCAAACTTCCGTCGAAGTCAAGGGATCCGTGAAAGTTGAGAATTCCTTGATCAAATCAAAGCAGCTGACCCGCCACATCGGCGCCGAACTGTTCGACGTGCAACTCCCTGACATCACGCGGGACGAGACGCTCTTCGCCGAAATGAAGTCGCTTCTGTTGAAGCACAAGGTGCTTTTCCTTCGGGATCAGAACATCACACGGGCTCAGCACGTCGAGTTCGCGAAGAAGTTCGGTGCGCTCGAAGACGGCCACCCGAACACGGATGCCGACTCGGGCGTGGTCCTGCTGTACAAGGACAACTCGAGTGAGGGGCATTACGAGAACGCCTACCACAGTGACACCAGCTGGCGCGAGTGTCCGTCCATGGGCTCGGTTCTGCGCTGCGTGGAGAAGCCGGAGATCGGTGGCGACACAGTCTGGGTCAACATGGTCGAGGCGTATCGGGAGCTTCCGGACCGGGTCAAGGAGGACGTGAGGTCCTTGCGTGCCCGGCACAGCTTCGAGGCGGTATTCGGCGCCGCCAAGCCGCTGGAAGAACGGTACGAACTTCGAGAACGATTCCCCGATGCCGAGCATCCTGTGGTGCGCACGCATCCCGAGACGGGGGAGGAGATCCTCTATGTGAATGTCTTCGCCACGCACTTCACCAATTTTCACACCCCGGACCGCGTCCGTTACGGTGCCGACTACTCACCGGGTGGAAGCGATTTGCTCAACTACCTGAAGAGTCGTGCAGCGATCCCCGAGTACCAGGTTCGCTGGACCTGGACGACGGACAGCATCGCTATCTGGGACAACCGATCAACACAGCATTACGCGGTGCAGGACTACTGGCCCGCCGTCCGAAAAATGGAGCGCGCGACGATTGCGGGCGACAAGCCGTTCTGAGATTCACCATTCTGACGTATTTGCTGCGGGCTGGACCCGCCCGGCATGTACACCCCATTTTCAGCCTTTGAAAGGAATCGCAATGAGCAAGTTCGACGTCACCAAGACGAATATCGCGGTCGCGCAGCTGATCGAGCGGACCGACAACCCGCGGCACAAGTACTTGCTGCATGCCTACAACCGGCACCGCAACCTCGAAGTCGCCGGCCGGTGGGAGGAGATCTTCGCGCCGGACATGATGGTCGAGAACCCTGTCTACAACTTCAGCACCTTCGGCCGCACGGTTCGGCTCGAGGGTGCCGATGCGATCAAGAGCATCTACAGCGAATGGGCCGGCACCGGGGAGTGCATCTTCTACGTCGAGGACGAGAAGATCGCTGTCGGCGACAACCTGATCAGCACCGACTTCGTGCTCTACCAGCAGACTCCGGGGGCCTCGCTGGTGGCTGAGGGTGTCGACGTCGACCCGCAGGCGACCTACCTGATGAAGAACCGGCAGTACATGAACTGGCCCTACGACGACGAGGGCCGCCTCATCGGTGAGGACGTGTGGGAGGTCGACGCATCGACCCGCGAGTACATCCGACTCGCCCCTTCCGAGGTACTCACCTGTGCACAGTCGGCGCCGCTGCTCGAGCACCTGATCACGCCGTTGCCGGAGCGCCCCTTCTAGGGATTCCTCGCCTCTGCCCCGCCGAAGCTGTTGGCGGGAAGCGAGACACCGCTCCGTCAATGCCCCGGGACGGCCCGCCGCACACTTGGCGGCCCGGCGTGGACGCATCTGCGCCGGGCCGCGCGAGCTCCCAGTAGGGCTGTCCGAGACCGACCAGATTCCCCGCCGGCCACTTCCCCGGCGGGCGCCGGCGCCACCAGACCGATGTATCCGCCGGCGAAATCGCAGATCAACCGTCGGCCGTGCCAAACCGAGAGAGATGCCACATGCTCAATCTGTCCATGTTCCTCGAGGATTCCGCTCGTCGGTTTCCGGACCGTGACGCGCTCGTCCACGGCGAACAACGGTTCACCTACGCCCGGGTCGACTCCGCCTCGAACCAGGTAGCCAACCTGCTCGTGTCGAGCGGGATTCAGCCCGGCGACAAGGTGGCGATTTCCCTCCCGAACGTGCCGTGGTTTCCGATTCTCTACAACGGGATCCTCAAGGCCGGCGCGGTTGTGGTGCCGCTGAATGTCTTGCTCAAGGGCCGTGAGATCGCCTATCACCTGGCCGATTCGGATGCCAAGGCGTACTTCTGCTTCGAGGGGACGTCGGACCTGCCGATTGCCGAGTTCGCCCGCGAGGGCTTTGACGACACGCCGAACTGTGAACGTCTGTTCGTCGTCGGCGCGGACCAGGTGCCTGGGGGTGCGGACAGCGCCACTCTGGCGTTGGCGGACCAGTCCGACGAGTTCGAGAGCGTGATTCGCGAGGCCACCGACACCGCGGTGATCCTGTACACCAGTGGCACCACCGGCCGGGCCAAGGGTGCCGAGCTCACGCACTCGAACATGGTGCTCAACGCGCTGGCGTCAAACCGCCTCTTCGACTCTCAGCCACACCATCACGACACGCATCTGACCGCGCTACCTCTATTCCACACTTTCGGTCAGACCGTGAACATGAATGCCGCGTTCTCGGTGGCTGCGACGTTGATCCTGTTGCCGCGGTTCGATGCCAAGTCCGCCTTGCAGATCATGAACGAACAGAACGTGACGGTCTTCGCGGGCGTGCCGACCATGTACTGGGGTCTGCTCGAGACGCTCGGCACGGTCGACGACGGAATCGACGTGGAACGAATCGCGACGAATCTGCGCAAGGCGATCTCCGGCGGCGCATCGATGCCGGTAGAGATCCTCAAGCAGTTCAGGCAGCGATTCGGGGTCCAGATCCTCGAGGGTTACGGACTCTCGGAAACATCACCGCTCGCGGTGTTCAGCGATTCCGAGAGAGACGCGCGAGCGGGGTCGATCGGCACGCCGATCTGGGGCGTGCAGGTCCGGCTGGTCGATGCGGAGTGGAATATTGTCAACGGGCCGGACATCGTGGGAGAGATAGCAATTCGAGGCCACAACGTGATGAAGGGTTACTACAGCCGGCCCGAGGCCACCGAGGAAGTGCTGCGTGACGGCTGGTTCCGAAGTGGGGACCTCGCCCGCCGCGACGAGGACGGCTACTACTACATCGTCGACCGGGCCAAGGACATGATCGTGCGGGGTGGTTTCAACGTCTACCCCCGGGAGATCGAGGAGGTACTCATGACGCACGAGGCGGTCTCGTTGGCTGCGGTGGTCGGAGTACCGCATGAAAGTCATGGCGAGGAGGTCAAGGCCTTCATCATCCTCGACAAGGATGCGGAAATCTCCGAAAGTCAGCTGATCGACTGGACCAAGACACAGATGGCCGCCTACAAGTACCCGCGGCAGATCCAGTTCGTGGCCACGTTGCCGATGACCGCCACGGGGAAGATTCTCAAACGCAGCCTCGTCTAGGCGTAGACACATCCGACAGCGCCGGCAGCCGTGGTCCATTCGTAATGCGACCCGGACGGCAGCCAAATACCTGATGATCACTGGCCCGATGGGGCAATGCTACCTGGAGAAGGCGATGCTTGAAGAGATGCAAATTGTGGTTGGAGACGTCCGGTCGCCGGTAAAGACCAACTGCCCCTTGGGTTCCGATGAGGTCGTGCTCTTCGTGCACGGAAATCCCGGTTCGGCCGGCGACTGGGATCCAATCCTGACGAAAGTCGCCACCTTCGCTCGGGTGATCGCCCCGGACATGCCAGGCTTCGGCGACGCCGAGCGTCGAGCGGATCAAGCCTACGACGTGCAGTCGCAGGCGGAACACCTCGACGGCATCGTCAAGCAGTTCGGCGTCAAGCGTGCGCACCTGGTCCTCCACGATTTCGGGGGTCCGTGGGGTCTCGCCTGGGCCGCCGCTCATCCGCAGCAGGTTGCGAGCGTCACGCTCATCGACACCGGCGTCAACAGAGACTCGCATTGGCACGGGTTCGCTCGGCTGTGGCGAACTCCGTTCGTCGGGGAACTGGTGCAACTGCTGATGACCCGCCGGGTCAACCGGGAGATAATCGGGCGAAAGAACCCCGCCTTGCCCGAGAATTGGCTGAACCAGATTGTGGACCACGCCGCCCCGGTTGGCACCAAACAGGCAGTGCTCCAGATGTATCGGTCAATGGATCTTTTCCTCCTCGAGAGCAGCTTGACGGACCCGCTGCGGGATCTGGAAGTTCCGGCGCTCGTCGTGTGGGGCGCGGACGACCCTTTCTTCCCCGTCGACTTTGCCCGGCGTCAGTTGGAGAGCTTCCCGGGCGCGCAGGTCGAAATTGTGCCGGGAGCCGGGCACTGGCCCTGGCTGGATGCGCCCGACAAGGTCAACGAAATTGTGTTGCCGTTCCTTCATGCGCAGCTCGACGACGCGTCATCCGATGCGGCCGGTGTCACGTGCCGCGACCTGCCCGAGGCCACGGTCGGCCATTAGTCTAGGAGCACCAATGGGACTGCGTGCCCACTCCCTCGAACACTCGGCCGACGTAGCCATCGTCGGTCCGGGTGCCCGGTCGTCGAAGTATCCGTGGATCGTCTTCGCCCTCACCTTCGGTCTGCTGCTAGCGGACTACATGTCCCGGCAGGTTCTCAGCGCTGTTTTCCCGTTCTTGAAAACCGAATGGGCTCTGTCTGATTCCGAGCTCGCTTCGCTCTCGAGCATCGTTGCGCTGATGGTCGGCCTCCTCACCCTGCCGCTGTCGTTGTTGGCGGACCGGTGGGGCCGGGTCAATAGTCTGATTCTCATGGCGCTTCTCTGGAGCATGGCCACCTTGTTGTGTGCGGTGGCCGGCAGCTACGAACAGATGCTCGGAGCCCGGTTCCTCGTCGGAGTGGGCGAGGCCGCGTACACCAGCGTCGGGATCGCGGTCGTGCTCAGCGTTTTCGCGCCCCGCTTGCACGCCACCCTCAGCGGAGCATTCATGGCCGGAGGATCATTCGGATCGGTCATCGGTGTCGCGCTCGGCGGTGTCATCGCCGTCCACCTGAGCTGGCGCTGGTCGTTCGCGGCCATGGCGATCTTCGGTTTGATCCTGGTGGCGCTGTACCGCGCACTGATCACCGAACACAAGCTCGCCCAGCACGCGGTTGACGACATGCCCGCAGTCGTTGCTGCGACACCGACGAGGGGCCGGGTGCCGGTCTCGAGCCTGTTCACCAATCCGGCGGTTGTGTGCGCCTATGTCGGCGGCGGACTGCATCTGTTCACTGCCGGGGTGTTGCTGTCTTGGCTGCCAAGCTTTTTCAACCGCTACTACGGCTTGGCCCCTGCCAAGGCAGGGGTGGTGGCGGCAGTCTTCGTTCTGCTCGTCGGCAGCGGGATGGTGATCTGCGGCATCATCACCGACCGAGTCGGTCGTGTGGACACCAGCCGCAAATGGACTGCCGCGATTGTCTTCTGCATGATCTCGCTCGTGTTCCTGACGCTGGGATTTCACGTCGGTACCGGGCCCGTGCAGCTGGTCCTGATCGGAATCGGAGCCTTGTTCTCCGGTGGCGCGTCGGGTCCGTCGGCGGCGATGGTAGCGAACCTCACGCACTCCTCTGTGCGGGCCTCTGCAATGGGTACGCTCGCAGTTGCCTACAACCTGCTGGGGATGGCACTGGGCCCCTTCGTCGTTGGTGTTCTCGCCGACCGTTACGGGCTCCTCGCTGCGCTGCAAATCTGCCCATTGGTGTACCTCGGCGCGATCGCCGCGCTTGTCGCCGGCAAGCGCCTCTATCCGGCCGGGGTTCGAAAGTTCGCTGCCCTAGGCGCGGGCACACCGTCTCCGTGAACGTCCCGACCCATGCGGCTTCACCCACGCAGATTGGGGAACGCGTGGCGTTCAGGAGTAGACGTGGGTCACGGGTATGGGTGTGGTCCTTCCGGTCAGGAACCGTCGGCGTGCAACTCGTAATCCCCGGTGGCGCAACCGGTGAGCAGCATTCCGCCACCGGTCGGGGCGGTCTCGACGTTCTCGATCCCGATCGTGTCGAGGGCCGAGGCGCCGCCGCCGAGCTCGCCGGGGAACCAGACCTCGAGTCGGCAGCTGCCGTCGCCGGCGCGGCCGGTCAGCTCCAGTCGGTCGCCGTCGGCCGCGAGGCGGGTGATCCGCCCGGGCGCGAATCGCGGGTAGGCGCGGGTGAGCTGGTCGAGCAGGGCGGTGTTCCGCGGGGCGTCGGCCCCGGTGCTGCACAGGACGGGCATCAGCCCGTCGCCCAGCTCCTGGATGCCGTTCTGCGGGTCTCCGCAGGCCTGCCGCCACACCCAGTAGGCGCCGCCCTGGGCGTGCGCGTCCTGCGCCGTCGCGAAGCGGGTGGCCTTGTCGACGAGTCCGTCGCCCCAGAAGCCGAATTCGCCGCTCCAGTACGGGACGCCGTACATGCGGGCCACCCGGTCGGCGAGGGTGAAGCCCCGTTCGACGCTGACGATCGTCGGCAGGCCCAGCGAGGCGTCCATGGTGATCGACTCCGCGTACAGGTGCGGGGAGAAGACGATGTTGCGGTCGTCGGTGAAGCCGGGCGGCGGGCCGCTGTCGAACCCGAGTCCGGACCACAGGATGCTCGGCTCGAAGTAGACGATCTGCTCGGCGCCGGCCTCCCGGATGGCGTCGATGGTCCGGTCGTAGAAGCGGCCGAGCAGCAGCGAGGAGGTGAGCGGCGCGGTCTCGCCGAAGTTCGGCTCGTTCAGCAGGTCGTACCCCGCGACGGCCGGCTCGTCCTTGAACTCGCCCGCGAGCATCGCCCAGGCCTGCACCAGTCGGTCCTGCACGCCGTCGGTGTCGTAGTAGAAGTTGTTGAACGCGCGCCCGCCCGCCGGGGAGATGTCGCGGCCGGTGAACTGGCAGCGCGGCGCGCCGTCGGTGATCGTGGCCCACTCGGGGGCGCCGTCGTAGCCCCACATCGGCGAGGTGCCGGGCCGGCAGCTGACGTCGTCGGGCGACGGCGCGTTCGACCAGCCGTCCTGGTGCATGTCGAGCACGGTGTAGAGGCCGTGTGCCTTGGCCTGCGCGACGGCGACCCGGATCCGGTCGACGTACGCCTCGTCGTAGCGGCCGCGATCCGGCTCGAGGGCGGACCAGGACAGGCCGAGCCGCACCACGTTGAACCCGTCCGCGGCGATGCCCGCGAAGTCCTGCTCGGTCAGCGGCAGGGTCGACGGGACCTCCGGGCGGGGCGCGTAGAAGTCGACGAGCTGGTTGACGTTGACGCCGCGCAGCAGCACCTCACGGTCCGCGGTGTCGGTGATCGTGTCACCCGAGACATGCAGGGGGAGAAGGGCACCGGTCTCGGCGGCGGCGATCGCGTCGGCCGTGGCGGGCGGCGCGGGCTCGGCGTCCGCAGTGGCCAGGAACGGCACCGCGACCACGAGCGCGGCGACCACGACCGCGCCGACGGGCACCAGTGGGCGGCGGGCCGGACCGGGCGCCGACTGCTCGGCGTCGTGCTGCGCCGGACGACGCCGGGCCCACACGGCCGCGAGCCCGACGATCCAGCCGGTGCAGGCGCCGTAGGAGACGCCGTCCGCGAGCCGGATGTAGGTGGCCATCAGCGGCCAGAGGTCACCGGCGAAGCTGTCGTCGGAGAGCAGTCCGACGAGCGTCGCGGCCAGGGCGAGCAGCGCGCCGGCCCCCATCGCCGCGAACCACCCGGCGAGGAAGGTCGCGGCAGGCCCGCCCGCCACCCGGCGACCGAGCACCCGCTGGCAGCCGATCGCCCCGAGGGCGAGCACGACGACGCCGCCGATCGTGGCGAACGCCCCGTTGAGGGTGTTGGGTGCGGGCATCCACCGGTCGTACGGGGCGCCGGCCCACCACTGTCCCGCCAGGACGGGGGCGAGGGCGCCGAAGGCCAAGGCCCCGACCCAGACCGACGGCGCCTTCGGGAGCGGGTCGGGGACCTGGCGCCGTCGGCCGGCCACCGCGACGACGCCCGCGACGATCAACGCGGCGGGAATCGCCTTGGCGAGGGCGAAACCGCTGCCCCACGCCGCGGCCGTGAGGTCTCCCGCCGCCACCAGCGACATCGCGAGCTTGGCCAGCAGCACGGCGAGCACGACACCCGAGGCGGTGGCCGCGAACAGCCAGCGGGTGCCGGCGATCGTCCGCACCGTCCACCACGTGAGTCCGAGCAGCACCGGCAGGTAGACGACGAAGGGCGCGACCTGCCAGGGCGCCCGGATCGGCCAGAGGTGAGCCCCCGTCCAGCCGAGCAGGCTCAGCAGGCCGCTCGGATCAGCGGCGGCCTGCGCGATCACCAGCACGCTCAGTGCGAGTGTTGCGAGCCAGGCGAGGCGATTTGCGGGCACCGGTACTTCCCTTCGGTTGGGGACGATGCGCCAGCCTAGGTGCTGCCGGGCCCGCCGACCGGCCGGAGCTGGACGGTGGTCCAAGTTGTGGGATGGTCCGCGATCGGGTCCGGTCGTGATCAGTCGGCAGGGAGCAGGCGCCGGAGTGTGCGGACGGTCCGGGTCGGCCGCACCGGCTCCCACACGTCCCGGTCCTCGAAAGGCCATGCGTAGACAGGACTTCCATCGCACACCAGCCCGAGTACCCCGGGTTCGCGCAATTCTTCCGCAGACCACTCGTACAGACGCTGCAATCGGGGTTGGATTATCCCGTAGTCCAGCATCCGGCCCAGGGGGTTCTCGTCGGCGATGTACTCGTGAACGTCGCGCTCCAGCGGATACCTGTCCGGCACGATGCGGGCGAGGGAGAGGAACACTCCGGTCACGGCGACGGTGGGATCGCCCAGTGCCGGACCGATTCCGCTCAATCGCCGCAGGGCCAGCCGGGGCGCGGACACCAGTGCATGCGCATAGAGCATCCGCAGCAACATCACATTGAGGAAGAAGCGCTCGGCCGCGTTCTCCTGCTCGGCGAGGTCACGGTTTTCCAGGTAGGCGGCGACGATGCTCGCGTTGTGTGCCCGGTACCAGGTCCGGCCATGAGGATCCGCGACAAAGGACATCCACAGGCGTATCACCGGGGACGACGGGGCGCCCCCAAGTCCGGCGCTCCGCGCAACCGCCTCGCAGCCGTCCCGTAGCAAGCGCTCGTTGACCGCTCGCCACCACGGGCTGCCCGCGGGCGTCGTGTGCAGTGACGCGAGCACACCCCGCGCCAGTTCCCAGCGCATGAACGCGAGAGCAGCACGACGGAAGGGCAAGTGGTCGGGCGCCCGCCCGTGCGGGCCGTGATAGGTCCGTGCGAGCAGTTCGAGACGCTTCACGGGCCGTTCTCGTACGGCATCCACCTGCTCGAGAGCCAGATCGGCGGCCGAGAGTTCCGTCATCTTTGAATGATGGTCGCACTTCCGGTGACCGTGCAAGCAGCATGAGCGGGGGACCGCTCCCTCTCCGTCGCCGATCCATGCATTGCCGAATCCGGTAACTTCTCGGCCGGGGAGCACCGGTGGTAGCGCTCACGCGGCTGCGCCCATGGCGTCATACCTGGAACGACGACGAACGGGGGCAGGGAAATGGGATCACACAGACCGTCCGTGACGATCATCGGCAGTGGATTCGGCGGCCTGGGCATGGCGATCGCCCTGCGGAAGGCCGGCATCGAGGACATCACCGTCTTCGAGAAGGCCGACGACCTCGGCGGCTGCTGGCGGGAGAACACCTATCCGGGTGCGGCCTGCGATGTCCCGTCGCACCTGTACTCGTACTCCTTCGAGCCCAAGTCGGACTGGTCCCGCCGGTTTGCCCCGCAACGCGAGATCCTGGACTACCTGCGGCACTGCGCGACCAAGTACGACGTGTTGCGGCACATCCGGTTTCGCTCCGAGGTGGCCGGCGCGCGCTTCGACGCCGAGGGCAACCGTTGGGACGTGAGACTGGCCGACGGCACCGTCCATCTCACCGACGTCCTGGTGTCGGCCTGCGGGCAGCTCAGCCGCCCGGCGTGGCCGCGGATTCCCGGCATCGAGTCATTCGAGGGCGAGATCTTCCACTCGGCCAACTGGAATCACGAGTACGACCTCGACGGCAAGGACGTGGCGGTGATCGGCACCGGCGCCTCGGCGATCCAGTTCGTGCCGCAGATCGCGCCGCGGGTGCACCAGCTCCGGCTCTTCCAGCGTGGGGCGGCGCACGTGCTGCCCAAGGTGGACTACCCCTATCCTGCGGCCGTGCTGGCGGCATTCGCGAGGGTTCCTGCCCTGCAACGGCTCTCGCGCTGGTTCACCTACTGGACGTTCGAGGCGCGGGCCATCGCGTTCACCCGCGTCCCGCGGCTGATGGCCGCGGTCGATCTTCGGTTCCGGCGTCACCTGCGCCGCGGAGTCGAGGACGCCGGCGTGCGCGCCCGGCTCACACCGACCGACCCGATCGGTTGCAAACGGATCCTGCTGTCCAGCGACTTCTACGACGCGGTGACCCGACCGAACGTCGAGGTCGTCACCGACGCCATCGCGACCGTCACGCCCGACGGCCTGGTCACCGGGGACGGTACGCGGCACCGGGTGGACGCGATCATCCTCGGGACCGGTTTCGCCGCAACGGACTTCCTGGCCCCGATGCACATCACCGGACTCGACGGTCGCGAACTGCGCGAGCAGTGGGCCGAGGGAGCCGAGGCGCATCTGGGCATGACGGTGTCCGGCTTCCCGAACCTCTTCCTGCTCTACGGACCGAACACGAACCTCGGGCACAGTTCCATCGTGTTCATGCTCGAGTCGCAGATCCGCTACGTGATGCAGGCAGTCGGCCGACTGTCGGGCGGTGAGGTGCGGCGGCTCGACGTCCGTGCCGAGAGCCAGCGCGAGTCGAATGCGGTGGTGCAGCGGCGCATCAGTGCCACCGTGTGGGATCGCGGCTGCACCAGCTGGTACACGACGGACTCGGGCCGAAACACCAACAACTGGCCGGGATTCACGTTTGCCTACCGGTTGGCCACCCGCCGACTGCGGGACGCCGACTTCGAGTCGCAGCCGCCCGCGCAGCGCTCGGCCGTGCGGTGAACGCCGTGCCCGGCCGCACACCGCACCGCCGGGTGTCTCGTCACCGACCCGCCGCCCCCCGCGGTGACCAGTAGTCGAGCATCGCGGCGAAGGTCTCGCACGCGGCCCCGGAGATTCCGTAGGGCGCCTCGAGATGCACGCTCAGCGGAAATTCGAGATCGCGCATGCCGTCGACGACGCGGCGGTACAGGTCCAGCAGGTCGCGTCGACGCTGCCGCGGGGAGCCGGTCGCGGTGCGTGCGACATACTCCTGCTCCCGACGGACCGACTCGTTCCCCGGATCGCGGATGAGCCAGTCGATCAGTCGCACCTGCTGTTCCATCTCGGGGACGAACCCGAACGACAGCAGGATCTCGGGGCGGTGCTCGGAACGGGTCGCGAACTCACGCAGGAATCCCACGATCCGTTCGGAGTACAGCAACTGGGTCAGGGCGAAGGTCGCCCCGCTGGCGCACTTGACCGCGAACCTGTCGTGTTCGCCTCGCCGGGTGGGGATCAGCACCACACCGCGGTGCGGGATCAGGTCGCGGCAGCCAGCCAGGGCCTCGTCGGGGGTCACGCCGGGAGCGTCGGCGGCGGGCAGCCCGTGTGGCTTGCCGACGAAGACGATGCCGTCCATGCCTGCGTCGCGCAACCGCCGGACGCGTCCGGCGAGTTGCGGCCCGTCCTGGAACACGGTCACCTGGGTGCACAGGCCGGCGACGGCGCCGAGCGACGGTCGCGCCGCCTCCCAGAAGTCCAGCACGTCCATCCGCGGCGTCAGCGCCACGGGACGATCCGAGTCCTCGGAGATGATCCCCGGGATCATCACGTGGCCGACGCGGTCGGTCAGCCCGTGGCGGCCGCCGAGTTCGGCCGCCGCGTGAGCCTCCTCGACGGCCCGGCCCACGCCCGCCCGCAGCTCGGGCGGCACCAACTCCAGTGCCACCGTGTTCATCGCGGTCAAGAACGGTCGGCGGTGGCCAGCCAGGCCGGGGCGAGGAGGCGGTCGTCGGAGTCGAAGCCGAGTCCGGAGGCGACGGCCGCCAGCGCCGACGTGGGCTGCTGCGCCAGGTCGGCTCGGGTGAACGCGGTGGTGTACGTGGCGGCCTCGAGCCGTCGGACCACCCAGCCCGCGTCGGCGAGCGTGCCACGAAGGTTGTCCTCGCTGATGCGGAAGGGGCCGGGGAACTCGTCGGGGACCCGGTCGGAGAAACACACCACGTGCAGCCGGGCGTGCGGGCGGGCGGCACGGTGCAGGGCCGCGACGTAGCCGTGGCGCTGGTCCTCGGGGAAGCAGTGGTAGAGCGCGCTGTCGACGACGGTCGTGAACCGGTCGGTGTAGTCGGTCAGGGTGGTGGCGTCGGCGACGTCGAAGACGACGGCCTCTCCGAGCCCGCGCTGCCGGGCGCGTTCACGGGCGATGCCGATGGCCGCGGGTGCGGCGTCGAGTCCGCACACCTGGTATCCGCGGCCGGCGAGGAAGATTGCGTTTTCGCCGGGCCCGCAGCCGATGTCGAGGACTTCGCTGGCGATCTGGCCGTCGGCCTCCAGATCGCGGACCACCGGCTGGGCTTCGCCGATGTCCCACGGCACGCGGTCGAACTGGAACTCGGTGTACCGCGCGGTGTCGGACGGCGGCGCGGCGCGCCTGAAGGTCTCGAAGTCGCCGCGGTACAGCGCATCGAATGCGGCAGGGCTGGGTTGTTCGGGGAGGGGGACTTCGGCGCTCACGGTGTGCTCCGCGTGCCGCGTCTTGTCTGCTCCATCGCATCGCCCATCGTCGGATTCGCGCAGAGGCTTTGGCTGGTCGAGTAGCCGATCGCGTCCGAGTCTAGGCCCGACCGATCGCAAAGTGAACCTTCTCGCCCCTCGGGGGGACGACACCGTTGAGGCAGTACGACCCGGGCCGAGCGCCGGCCGCCTGTGCGGACTGTCGGTGGTCGATCGTAGAGTCGGCACGACGGGCTGAGCGGCCCGCGGATCGGGAGGTGCGGGGCATGGGGACCTGGGGTTACGGACCGTTCGAAAACGACGGGGCGGGCGACCTGCTCGCGGCGCTCCGGGCCGGCGACCCCGACATCGACGACTACCTCGCGCACGTCGGCGAGGAGTACCTCGAGGCGGACGACGCGCAGGCAGCGGTCGCGCTCGCGGAGGTCGTCGCGGTGGCCCACGGGCTCCGGGGGGCGCCCCCGCAGCTCGACGGCATCGACGCCGCCGCGTACACCGAATCCCTGACCCCGGCGCAGCGCGCGCGGATCCTCACGACGCTCGAGCGCGCAATCGCCGACAGCGACACCTCGGAGCTCCACGAGCTGTGGGCCGAGAACGGTCCGGAGGATCTCGAGGCATGGAGGGCG
This sequence comes from Rhodococcus sp. P4_C10, assembly GCF_056402135.1. Lineage (NCBI taxonomy): Bacteria > Bacillati > Actinomycetota > Actinomycetes > Mycobacteriales > Nocardiaceae > Rhodococcus > Rhodococcus sp. P4_C10. The sequence continues at coordinate 122,127 of NZ_JBFUHZ010000006.1, forward strand.
CCGATCCTGAACAGGTTGGAAAGCCTCAGGGCGCTGAGCTGAGCTCGGCCGGGCCGAGTGGCGAACCCGTCGACTTCGCCGCTACGACAATCACCGTCGGGGTCAGGCGCCGGGTTCGAGTGTTTGTAGGCTGCGCCCATGTCGAACGGATTCCTGACGCCTGTGGGCGCCGAGTTGATGATGCCGGAGCGGAGCACGGTCACCTCGCATCCGGCCGGTTGGCTCGTATCGTCGCCCGAAGGGTTGGAGGTGTTCGATTCGACTTTCGGTCGGTCGCTGTTTTCGGCAGCATTCGAAGGATGCGGTGCTTCGACGGTGTCCGACGCACTCGACTACACGGCGGTCAGCCTTCGCGACCGGGCGCAGCTGCGCAGGCCGGACGGATCGATCGTGTGGGAGCACGTCCACGACGGTTGGCCGGAGTGGGGAACCGGTTCCGCGTACTGGGATTCGGTCAGCGAGACGCTCGCGTTCACCGAGCCGGGTCACGACAGTGATCGTTGGTGTCTTGTCCGTGCCGGAGAGATGGTGGCATCCGTTGAACTCACCGAGCTGACCGCGGGAGGTTCATACGTTTACCGCACCCGCAGAGGGCATCTCGGGCTCTCTGTCGGCGCAGGGCAGGACGGCTGTGCGGTCTACTGGATCGACCCGATGCGGCTCGGCAACGATCTCGATCCGATCGTGTACGACGAAGAGGTCGTTCTCGACGTCGGCCGGTTCGATTCGATCGTGACGCTGACGCACGAGTCGGATGTCATGCGCGTGCGGTCGACCGTGGACTCGGATTCGTTCGTGTCGATACGTTCCGAGGACATCGATTCCGGCATCGAAGAGTTCGTGCCCTTCCACTGGGCGGTTGGTTCCGAGGATCGACTCGTCGTGTGCGTCGGCGACGACGAGAATCAGATGTTCGTTTCCGGCGCAGCGGATCTGGGATCCTGGAGGCAGGTCGATCCGCCGGCCGGTCTGGGTTCGGACGCTCGTCTCGTCGGTGGCATCGACGGATTGTGCGCGAGCTGTGACTGGCCTTCGGGAACGGTGCGCCTGTGGCAAGGTCCGGTGGTGTGAGCCTGCGCCCGCGAACGTCACCAGGCCGAGGCCATGGCGACGGCATCGCGGACGAGGGCGTCCTGGTCCGTCGCCAGTCGGTGCAGTTCGGTGCGGTACCGCTCGCGGCAGCCCGGTGTGAGCGGCGTGTCCGCGAGCACGAACACGGCGTGTCGCCGCACCGCAGCCCACGGTGAGGCGAGGCCGGCGAGCGCGCCCTCGACCTCGCCAGTGTCGATCGTGCAGTACCCGCTGCCGGGAGCCAGGCGATCGCACACCGCGTCGTGCAGCGCGGGGTGCTCGGTCAGCGCCGCCTCCAGCGGGCCGTAGTCCAGCGGGTGGTGGACGCCGACGTCCCGGAAGGACGTGTACGGCGCGGTGAGCCCGCAAACGGCGACCTCCCGGGGCAGCCGATCGAGCCGGGCCGTCACCAGGTTCATCCGGTCGAGGCGGGAGAGCGCCGCCGCTGCCCAGGCTCGATCGGGCACCGGCAGTCGACGGCTGCCCACAATCGCATCCAGTGCCGCGACCACTTCCGTTGTGGGGATGCCGAGTTCGCCGAGCAGCTTCGCCCACGGCCACTTCTCGCGGGCCACCGGAAGATGTTCCAGTATCGCGGGCACCGCGTCGGTTCCCAGCTCGCGGAGCCAGGCGCGTGCGCGTTCGGCGCCCGGAGGCGCGGGGACGGGGGAGTCGGCGATCGCGATCAACTCGACCACCCTCTGCTCGGGCGGCAGCGCGGCCAGCCGGTCGAGCGCCCGCTGTTCCTCGTCGAGTTCGGGGAAGTGCCTGCGTACCTGGGTCTTGGTCAGGCTCAGCGGAATCAGCTCCCACGCCTCGTCCATGGCGACGGCGACGAAGTCCCGGCCGACGACCCCGTCGTCGATCAGTGTGCGGCGCGCCGCCTTACAGGCCTTGGCGACCGTGCGCTCGAATCGGTGGTGGACGGCATGCCAGCGCTTGCCGTTGTCGGCCGTCGCGGCGGCCTCGACGCGCTCGGCCAAGCGGTCCTCCGCTTCGCCCGGGTCGAGCTGCCACGGCCAGTCCGCCGGGCTCCACCGCAGCGCGTCGGCGTCGTGGCGGTCGGTCGCGACCGACGCGAGGGACTCCTCGCTGGCGACCCCGATCACCGGCCACGCGATCACGCCGCCGGCCTCGGCGTAGAACTCGTGCACGGCGGCGCCGTAGATCCGGTCGTCGACGTGCTCTGCGCGCATCCGGCGCACGAACGCCACGATCTGATCCCGTACGGCCGCTTCCACGCTCGCCCAGTCCACTCGTCCGACCGTAGTGGAGGGAACGGACGCCCCGGATAGGCTGCCCCCGGTGAGACCGGATCTCGAACAGCTGCGTTCCCTGCTGGAAGCGTCGCTCGGGTTGGCGAAACGCCCGGCCGGGTTGGAGCTCGGGGGGCACGAATTACGCAGGGTTCTTTCTCGCAATGTCCCTGCTCTTCTTCGTCACCAGTTCATTCACTCTCGCCAAGGCGGTGCGTGACCACCAGGAGGCGGCGGTTCGGGTGCGGTGTGTCCGCGAGCACGAACACGCCGCACCGTGGCCCACGGCGAGACGAGGCCCGCGAATGCGGCCCTGGCCTCGTCCGCGTCGATCGCACACCGCGTCGTGCAGACCGGGGTGCTCGGCCAGCGCCGCCTCCAGCGGGCCGTCACCAGATCCATCCGGCCGAGGCGGGCGAGCGCCGCCGGGGACAGGCGCGATCGGGCTCCGGAATCCGACGGTTGCCTACGACGGCGTCCAACGGCCCATCGGACACCGAGGAGGGGGCGACGCTCTGGCGTGCGTGCGACCATGGAGGAGTCGACGCTCTACACCCGATGACGGTGACCGGAGGCTGTGGCGATGGACGACCGGGCGAACAAAGAGCACCCGCGGGCCGTGGTCGAGACCGAACACGGCCGCGCAAGCTACAGCGCGGGCAAGGCCGTACGCATCGGCAGGGATCCGCAATTGGAGATCACGATCGTCGATCCGGTGGTGTCGCGCGAGCATGCACGGCTCAGGTGGGACGAGGGATGGCAGCTCGTCGACTCCGGCAGCAAGAACGGGATCTACGTCGACGGCGAGCGCCGAGAAAAGGTCCCCGTCACGAGCCCCGTCCTCGTCCGCCTGGGTGACGCGGTCGAGGGGCCCGTCGTGCGGATCTCGGTCGAAGATCCCGACGCGACGCGACAGGACGTGGGCGGTCGATGGGACGAGTCGACGATCGAGGTAGGGGCCTCGAGCGCCCCGCCCCCGACACCGCACGAGGCGGTCCCGGCGGGATCCCTCACGGTGGGACGGTCGCCCGACAGCGACATCGTCGTCCGAGACGTGCTGGCCTCACGCCATCACGCCATCGTCCACAACGTGCCGTCCGGCCTCGAGATCGACGACCTGGGGAGCGTCAACGGAACGTTCGTCGGCGGCACCCGGGTGTCGCGCGCGCAGCTGACCGACGGCGACGTCGTCACGATCGGCAACACCGATTTCAGCGTGCAGGAAGGCCGACTCGTTCCACGGCAGGAGATACCCCCGACCGCCGGCGGTCTGCGTGTGGACGGCGTCGGACTCACCATCGAAGGCGGGCGGCGGCTGCTCGAGGACGTCACCTTCACCGCCCAGCCGGGGAGTCTCACCGCAGTGATCGGTCCCTCCGGCGCGGGAAAGACCACAGTGGCCACCATCATCTCCGGTTCGGAAAGACCCACGGAAGGCGTGGTCGAGTTCGAGGGCCGCAGCGTGCACGTCGAATACCAGGTGCTGCGTTCTCGCATCGGGATGGTCCCCCAGGACGACGTCGTGCACCGGCAGCTGACCATCGGGCAGGCGCTCGGTTATGCCGCGGAACTGAGGCTGCCGCCGGACACGAGCCGGGCCGACCGTGAGGAGGTGATCGCGGCGGTGCTCGACGAACTGCAGCTGTCCGAACACGCCGCCACCAGGGTCGACCGCCTGTCCGGCGGACAGCGCAAACGCGCCTCCGTCGCGCTGGAGTTGCTGACGGGTCCGTCACTACTCATCCTCGACGAACCGACCTCGGGTCTCGACCCCGCGCTCGACCGGCAGATCATGGCGACGTTGCGCCGCCTCGCCGATGCGGGCCGCGTCGTCGTCATCGTCACGCATTCGCTGTCGTACCTCGAGATGTGCGATCAGGTTCTGCTGCTCGCACCGGGCGGCAAGACCGCCTACGTGGGACCGCCGGACCGGGTGGGGGCCGCGCTCGGCAGCACCGACTGGGCCGACATCTTCGCCCGTGTCGCCTCCGACCCCGACGGGGTGTTCGCCGAGTACCGCGCCACCCGCCCGGTGGTGGAGGCGCCACCACCGAGCTCGCCGGGGCCGCTCGGCAGCCCCGCGCACACGTCGCGGCGCAAGCAGTTGAGCACCGTCGCCCGGCGCCAGGTTCGGCTGATCCGCGCCGACCGGGGCTACCTGATCTTCCTGTCGCTTCTGCCCTTCGTGCTCGGCGGCTTGGCCCTGCTCGTGCCGGGCGACACCGGGTTCGGGCCGTCGGGTGCCGACGTATCCGGCGAACTCACCCAGATCCTGGTTGTGCTGATTCTCGGTGCCGCCTTCATGGGCTGTTCACTGACCATCCGCGACCTGGTCGGAGAGCGCATGGTCTATCAGCGCGAACGTGCCGCCGGGCTGATGCCGTCCGCCTATCTGACGGCGAAGATCGTCGTGTTCTGCGCCGCCGCGATCGTGCAGTCGGTGATCATGGTGCTGATCGTCTACGTGGGCAAGGGTTTCCCTGGTCACGGCAGCATGATCCCCTCCGGCTCCGTCGAACTGATCGTCGACATCGCCGTCACCACCTGCTCCTGCGTGCTGGTCGGATTGGCGTTGTCGTCGGTGGCGCGCTCGAACGAGCAGGTACTGCCGATGCTGGTGGTCACGATCATGGCGCAGCTGGTGATGTGCGGAGGGTTGATCACGATCACCGGACGCGCCGTACTCGAACAGTTCGCGTGGCTCTTCCCGTCCCGCTGGGGGTTCTCGGCCGCGGCCTCGACGGTGGACCTGGTCACGAATGCCACCGGCACCGAGCCGGACACGCTGTGGCAGCACACCGCATCGTGGTGGCTGCTCAGCATCGCCATGCTGGTGCTCATCAGTTGCGTGCTCGCAGTCGTCACCTACAGCCGGCTCCGGTTGCGCCGTCCGCGCCGGGGCTGACCGACCACGACGGCGGCCCGGCTGGTGTGCGTGAGTGTTGTCGCAGTCGGCCGGGCTCCACCAGAGCCGTGGCTCAACGCACGGCTGGACCGCGATCGCCGGCCATTGCGACGGCATCGCGGACGAGGGCATCCGGATCCGTCGCCAGGCGGCGCAGCTCGGCGTCGTATCGCCCGCGCGCGTCCGGTGTGAGCGCCGTGTCCGTCAGCACGAACACGCCGTGCCGCCGCACCGCGGCCCAGGGCGAAGCGAGTCCCACGAACGCGGCCTCGGCCTCGTCCGCGTCGATCGTGCAGTACCCGCTGCCGGGAGAGAGCCGATCGCACACCGCGTCGTGCAGCGCGGGATGCTCGGTCAGCGCAGCCTCCAACGGGCCGTAGTCCAACGGCTGGTGGACGCCGACGTCCCGGAAGGACGTGTACGGGGCGGTGAGCCCGCGGACGGCGACCTCCCGGGGCAGCCGATCGAGCCGGGCCGTCACCAGGTCCATCCGGCCGAGACGGGAGAGCGCCGCCGCTGCCCAGGCTCGATCGGGTTCCCCCAGTCGACGGCTGCCCACAATCGCATCCAGTGCCGCGACCACTTCCGTTGTGGAGACGCCGAGTTCGCCGAGCAGCTTCGCCCACAACCACTTCTCGCGGGCCACCGGAAGATGTTCCAGTATCGCGGACACCGCGTCGGTTCCCAGCTCGCGGAGCCAGGCGCGTGCGCGTTCGGCGCCCGGAGGCGCGGGGACGGGGGAGTCGGCGATCGCGATCAACTCGACCACCCTCAGGTCGGGCGGCAACGCGGCCAGCCGGTCGAGCGCCCGCTGTTCCTCGTCGAGTTCGGGGAAGTGCCTGCGCACCTGGGCCTTGGTCAGGCTCAGCGGAATCAGCTCCCACGCCTCGTCCATGGCGACGGCGACGAAGTCCCGGCCGACGACCTCCTCGTCGATCAGTGTGCGGCGCGCCGCCTTACAGGCCTTGGCGACCGTGCGCTCGAATCGGTGGTGGACGGCATGCCAGCGCTCGCCGTCATCGGCCGTCGCGGCGGCCTCGACGCGCTCGGCCAAGCGGTCCTCCGTCTCGCCCGGGTCGAGCTGCCACGGCCAGTCCGCCGGGCTCCACCGCAGCGCGTCGGCGTCGTGGCGGTCGGTCGCGACCGACGCGAGGGACTCCTCGCTGGCGACCCCGATCACCGGCCACGCGATCACGCCGCCGGCCTGGGCGCAGAACTCGTGCACGGCGGCGCCGTAGATCCGGTCGTCGACGTGCTCTGCGCGCATCCGGCGCACGAACGCCACGATCTGATCCCGTACGGCCGCCTCCACGCTCGCCCAGTCCACCCGCCCGACCGTAGTGGAGGGAACGGACGCCCCGGATAGGCTGCCCCGGTGAGACCGGATCTCGAACAGCTGCGTTCCCTGCTGGAAGCGTCGCCCGGGTTGGCGAAACGCCCGGCCGGTCCGGCGCCGCGGGACCGGATCGAGAATGCGCAGACCCGCCTCGGTCCGTTGCCCCCGTCGTACCGGTGGTGGCTCGGCGAGTACGGAGCCGGGTGGCTCGGCGGTGCCCCCATTGCGACGGTGGCGCCGGTGGAGTCCGCCGAGGAGTCTGACGAGGCGATCACCGCCGGGTGGCGGTCGGCGGGGCCCCGGCTGTGTTTCCACACGGAGGAGGACGGCGACGAGCACCACTTCGCGCTCGATCGGCGCGGCTCCGACGGCGAGTGGCCCGTGGTGCGCCGCGACCGGTTCGACGGCGCCGAGTACCCCGTCGCGGAGACCTTCGCGGGATTCCTCGCGGTGCAGGACGCCATCGCCCGCGGGCTCCGGGACGGCCCGAACCCGACGATCGCCGCGCTGTGGCGCTCGACGCCAGGCGTCCTGCGCGATGACGGGGTGCTCCTGTACGGACCGCACCAGATCCAGGAGCGCAACGAGACGTTCGAGGTGCGACGGTACGCACCCGACTGGATGCTGGTCGGCGACGACAGTGGTGGCCGCGGCCTCTTCATGCGGCACCACGGGCGGGACCGGCGCAGCGTCCGCCTGCTCGACCTCGGTGCGATCGGCGGGGACCTCGCCGTCGACGGCGAACTGCTCACCGACAACCTGCTGGACTGGTTGGGCACCGGATGAAACGGGGCGTCCGGACGGGCCGCCGCCGGGCTCGAGTCCCGATCCGTGCCATCGCCGATCCGGCCGACGCCTAGCGCCGGCCGGATCGCGGGTCGTGCTCTCCGCGCGGTGGGCCCGTCAGGCCCGGTGGCTCACGCGATCACGGGGAGCTGGACGACCTGTCCGGCGTAGGCCAGTCCGGCGCCGAAGCCGAGCAGCAGCGCGGTGTCGCCGGGCTTGGCGCCGCCGGACCGGATGAGCTGCTCCATGGCCATCGGGATCGACGCCGCGCTGGTGTTGCCGGTTTCGACGATGTCGCGGGCGACCGCGACGTCGTCGGGCAGTCCCAGCGTCCGGATCAGCGCGTCGGTGATGCGGCTGTTGGCCTGGTGCGGCACGAAGGCGTCCAGGTCGTCCACCGTGACGCCGGACTTCTCCAGGGCGTCGCGGCACGCCTTCTCCAGGAAGGTCACCGCCCACCGGAACACCGCCTGGCCGTTCATTCGGATGTAGGGCCGCTCCGGGGCGTCGCCGCCCGCCTCGACGGCCTGGACCTCGGCGAAGTACTGCTTGAAGTCCTTGTCCTGCTTGATCGCGGCGGTCTGGCTGCCGTCCGAGCCCCACGCGACCGGGCCGATGCCCTCGGTGTCGGAGGGCCCCACCACGACCGCGCCGGCGCCGTCGGCGAAGATGAACGCGCAGGTCCGGTCGCTCGGGTCGAGGAGGTCGGACAGCCGCTCCACACCGATCACCAGCACGTGGCGGGCCTGCCCGGCGCGCACGAGGCTCGCGGCGTTGCCGAGCGCGTAGCAGAAGCCCGCGCAACCGGCGGAGATGTCGTAGGCCGCGGTGTCGTGCATCCCGAGCTCGGTGGCGACAATCGCCCCGGCGGACGGTCCCAGCACCATCTGTGACGAGGTGGCCAGCACGACGGCGTCGATCTGCTCGGCCGCGAGGCCCGCGGCGGCGAGCGCGTCGTTGGCGGCCGCGACGCTCATCGAGACGATGGACTCGTCGGCGTCCGCCCAGCGGCGGGCCTTGATGCCGGACCGGGTCTGGATCCACTCGTCGGTGGAGTCGATGCGGTCGACGATCTCGGCGTTGGGGACGACGCGGCGGGGCCGGTACACCCCGAGACCCAGCAGGGCCGCATGGGTGACGGGGTTGGCGGTGGCAATACGGGCGGGCACGGCGATCCTCTCCATGTGAACCGATCGGTTCATACTGTTGAGATCTAACATGAACCAATCGGTTCACACAAGGTCGGAAGGGGCCTGCATGACCACGGCACGACCGCGAGCTCGACTCCTGTCGAGCGCCATCACCATGGTGCAGGAGCTCGGGGTGAACGCGGCTGGCCTGAGCGAGCTGCTCAAACGCAGCAATGCGTCACGCAATTCGCTGTATCAGCACTTCCCGTCCGGCAAGGGTCAGCTCGTGGAGACCGCGACCCGGATCGTGTCAAGGGTGGTTCATTCACACCTGAGTGTGATGGCGGAGAAGCTGGCGAGCGCGCCGTCGGTGGAGCAGTGGCTCGACGAGCTGTTCGCCTTCTGGGTCGAACCGCTCGAGTCCAGCGAGTACCGGCTGGGCTCGTTCATGATGGCGGCCGCACTGGACGAGCTGGACCCGGCGGTGCAGTCCGCCGCCGGTCAGGCGTTCACCGACTGGACCGCCCGGCTCGCCGACGGCATGGTCGCGGCCGGCATCGAACCCGCGGCCGCGCGCTCGATGGCGGGGCTGCTGTTGTCGGTGATCGAGGGCGCCATCGTGCAGGCCCGTGCGCTCGAGTCGAGCCAGCCGTTCGACGATGCAAAGGCCCAGCTCGGGGTCCTGCTGGGCCAGCACCTCACGCCCCGCTGAGCACCCGGCCGTCGCGGCGCGATCCGGGCCGCCGGCCGTGAACACMCGCGGCCGGCGGCCCGGACTGTGGGCCGATCAGGGTCGCCCGGGCACCACGGAGATCGTTCCCTTGCAGACGGCGTTCTGCGGGTTGACGAACCACCATCCCCCGCCGGTCTGGACGGTGACGGTGAAGTCGACCTCGCCGGTTCCGGTCCAGGTCCGGTTGATCGGGATCCCGGGCTTCTGCTGCAGGGCCGGCTCGTCGCTGACGCTGCGGCCGGACTGACCTGTCGTCTTGTTGGTCCAGTCGACCAGCACCCGCGTGCCGTACCAGTTCACGCCGAAGCTCGGCAGGAGGCCGGGGGGCGGCGCGGGCAGTTCGTTTCCGCCGCTGAGCAGGATGGCCGGCTCCAGTGCGGCTCCGCCGGGACGCAGCGACTCCCCGGACGCGGCGTTGATGTTCCAGGTGAACGACGGTGCCCAGAAGAGGGGATTCGCGCTCGTGCACGTCATGTTCGTCGACGTCGGCGGCGCGGGCTCCGCGCTGGCGACGGCGCCCCCTCCGGCCACCATCGCGGTCCCCAGCGCAATGGTGGCGAGTGCCGTGGCGCCCATCCGGCGCAGCGGTCGATTAGTCATGATCACTCCCCTTTTGATCCGATTTTCGCGCGAACGGAGGCGTCCGCCGCGCACCCCGTCCATCGAGTCGGCGTACGGAGTTGTTACAAATCGTGCGAACCGGACCCTACGCGCGCAACCGAATTCGGGAGTGCCGCCACGCGCGACTGATCTTCAGGTGGCGGGCCCCGCGGTGTTTGCGATGAATTCGCTTGCTCGGCTGACGATGTGGCCACGCAGCCGTGCCACGGCCGCGGTCGCCAGGTGATTGCCCGTGGCGAGTCCGATGGCCCGGTCGCTCACCCCGGATAGCGGGACGCTCACGAGATCGGGGTGCGGGGTTTCCGCGGCCGGCAGCACGGCGATGCCGAGGCCGTGCCCGACGAGGGCACGGATCGTCTCCAGGTCGCTGATCTCGAACGTCACGTGCGGGGTGAATCCTGCGTCGGTGCAACACGAGTCGAGTATCTGGCGAAGGTGGTACGACGGCGGACTCGCGATGAAGTGCTCCGTTGCGAGTTCCGCGAGGTCCACCTGTGTGCGTCCGGCCAGTGGATGGGTGCGGGCGACGTGGAGCAGGATGCGCTGGTGTCCCAGGACGGTCACGGGAAGGTCGTCGGGCGGCGGGATCATCACCGCGAGATCGAGGCGGCCGTCGCGCACCATCCCGGCGAGCGCTTCGCCATGCGCCTGCACGAGGTGCAGTCGGATCTTCGGCGCATCCTGGTGGAACTCGGCGAGCAGCGAGGGGACGCTCACCGGTCCGAGGGTGTGGGGAAACCCGAAACGCACGAGTCCGCTGTCGGGGTCGGCGTTGCTGCGCACCGCGCTCACGGCGTCGTCGAGTGCCCACACCATGTCTCTGGTGCGCTCGTGGAGTTCGCGGCCCGCGGTGGTGAGGGAGACCCCGCGGCCGACCTGCTGGAACAGGGGCACGCCGATCGTTTGTTCCAACGCCTTGAGGCGCCGGCTCAGCGACGACTGCGGCACGCCGAGCACGCCTGCCGCGCGGGTGATGTGGCCCTCGCGGGCGGCGGCGTCGAAGGCCGCGAGCAGCGGCACCGTGGCCGCGGCCTCGTCCGACAGGAACCGATCCATATTCGGATCATAGGACCTTGATTTGATCATTGGACGGATGAGTTGTGGGGGAGCACCCTGAGGTCCACCGTCGGCGACAAGGAGTTCGATCCCATGGACCACAGTGAATCGGTAAGCGCGGGAACAGGTGTCGACCGCGAGGTGGTCGACGTCGTCCTGGTCGGCGGGGGGATCATGTCCGCGACGCTGGGAGCACTGCTCGCCAGGTTGCAGCCCGACTGGTCGATCGTCATGCTCGAGCGCCTCGACGAACTCGCGGGCGAGAGCTCGGGTCCGTGGAGCAACGCCGGCACCGGCCACGCCGGGTTGTGCGAGCTCAACTACATGCCCGACCCCGGCGACTCGGCGAAGGCCGAGGACATCGGCCGTCAGTTCCACCTCTCGCGCCAGTTCTGGGCCTCGCTCGTCGAGGGCGGTGACCTGCCGGCGCCCGCATCGTTCATCAGCCCGACGCCGCACATGGACGTCGTCTTCGGCGACCGCGACGTCGACTACCTGCGCCGCCGGTTCGCCACCCTGCGGCGCTCGCCGCTGTTCTCGGCGATGGAGTACACCGAGGATCCCGAGACGATCCGCCGGTGGGCACCGTTGCTCATGGACGGCCGCGCCGGCACCGAGTCGATGGCCGCGACCCGGTACGCCGGCGGTACCGACGTCGACTTCGGCGCGCTGACCCACGCCCTGACCGCCGCGATGACGGCCCGCGGGGCGCAGGTCCGCCTGCGACACGAGGTCACCGGGCTCTCCCGGGGAGCCGACGGTCTGTGGACCGTGACGGGCCGCGACCGCGGCTGCGGCGACCGCTTCGGGATCAGGTCCCGGTTCGTCTTCGTCGGCGCGGGCGGGTACGCCCTCAAGCTCCTGCAGAAGGCCAGGGTCCCGGAGGTCCGCGGCTACGCGGTCTTCCCCCTCGGCGCGCAGTTCCTGCGCACCGGCAACCCCGACGTCGTCGCGCGGCACGACGCGAAGGTCTACAGCCAGGCTTCCGTCGGTGCCCCGCCGATGTCGGTGCCCCACCTCGACAGGCGCGTCGTGGAGGGCAACCCCGCGCTGATGTTCGGCCCCTACGCCACGTTCAGCACCCGCCTTCTGCGGCGCGGCCGCCTCGTCGACCTGTTCACCACCGTCCGGCTGCACAACATCGCGCCGCTACTCGCCGTCGGCGTGCAGAACCTGCCGCTCGTGCGCTACCTGATCGGTGAGTTGCTGGCGTCGCGGAAACGGAAGTTCGCACAGCTGACGCGGTTCTACCCCGGCGCCGACCCGGCGGACTGGGAGCTGGTCCAGGCCGGTCAACGCGCCCAGTTGATCAAGCCGCACCCCCGCAAGATCGGCGTCCTGACCTTCGGGACCGAGCTGGTCACCGGCGCCGACGGGACCATCGCCGGACTGCTCGGTGCGTCACCCGGTGCCTCGATCGCCCCGTCCGTGATGCTCGATCTGCTGGCCGGCTGCTTCCCGGCCCGCCACGAGGGCTGGGCGCCGACACTGCTGGCGCTCATGCCGGGCGTCGGGGGCGGAGTCGACTCCCGACGTCGGTGTGGTTCTGGAAGAGGTTGTTGCGACCGACCTCGGCACCGGCCTTGCCGTGGCTGTTCTTGCCGGCGGCCCCGGACACGATCTGCCGGGTGCCCTTGGAGGCCGTCGTCGGCTCGAGGATCTGCAGCGAATGATCGTGCCCGGACAGGATGAACTGGCATCGGCCGACGACGTGGTCCTCGTAGAACCGCTTCGCGTGGACGCCGTTCATCGGCTCGAGCGGGATCCCGTCGTACTTGCCGGCGTCGCCGTGGGACCCGTTGCTGAGGTACGGGTGGTGGGTGACCGCGATCTTCCACTTCGCCGTCGACGACGCGAGCGCGGCGTCCAGCCAGGCGCGCTGCTCGTTCATGAACTGCCCGTCGGGAGCCCAGTACGGTGCGAGCAGCGGAGGGAGGTAGGCGGCGAGCGGGTTGAGGTCGAGGACGAAGAACTCGACGACCGGGTTCTGCTCGGGCACGCGGACCGAGTAGAACCGGCTGGGCATCCACCACTTGCGGGAACGCTGGTGGTAGTCGACCTCGTCGTCGCCGCGCAGTAGCCAACCACCGTCGCCGGGGAAGATCGCGCTGTTGTCGTGGTTGCCGAGGGCCATCACCCACGGGAAGTCGAGCCCGTGGTTCGGGTCCTCGAACTTCGTCTTGAACTGGACGTCGTCGTCGCCGTTGGGGCCGAGTTCGTAGATGTTGTCGCCGAGACCGAGCGCCATCGACAGGGGAGCGCGGCCGTGCAGGTCGCGGATCGCGTCGGTCACCGCCCACTGCGCCGGGGTGCCGGTCCCCGCGTCGCCGGTGAGGAGGACCCGCAGCGAGGAATCGGTCGGGAACGGGAACTTGTCCGGGCCGGCGGTGGGCGTGGTCGCGCCGGCGAGTGCCGGCGTCATCGCGGCGAGGGGGACGACGGCACCTGCGGCCGCCGCACCGGCCAGGAATCGGCGTCGGTCGATCCCGTGGAACTCCGTCATCGTGTCCTCGTTCGTCTGGAAAGGGGTGGGCGTTGACAAGAGCAAACCCGAAGATGGACGTCTGTTCAACTGTGCGGGCCGAAAGTCGCCGGCTGTTCACCCATATTTCAGGCGAAAGCCGCGCACGGGGCGACCCGGCGAGAACGGCGCCGCGCAGGTCCCGCCGCGGTTCAATCCTTGTGGCTCACGATGTTGAGGACGTTGCCGTCCGGCGCCCGGACGAAGAACCGTCGCACGCCCCACGGCTCCGTCGTCAGCGGGTGCACGATCTCGTAGCCGAGTTCCTGCGCTTCCCGGTACGCACCATCGACATCGTCGGTGTGGACCGAGACGACCGAGTCCTCGGGCGCACTGGCGTCGCGCGTCACGAGTTGGACGTGAACCCCCGTCTCGGGCGAGGTGTAGCGGGCGACCCATCCCATGTTGAACTCCTCGGTGCTCAGCCCGAGGTAGTCGGTGTAGAAGGACTTCGCCGCGTCGACGTCGGCTACGCGGAGATTGGTCGTGATGCGGGTGGCGCGCATGCGGTTCTCCTGCCTGCAACTGGTGCGGACGATGATCGTCCAAAACCGGTGGCGTGTCGACTCGGCGCCGTGCCGCCGAGACCGCCCACGGTGCGCGTCAGGGGCGAAGTCTGCGCAGCGCCCACAACGACGGGACGAACAGGACGACCGAGAGTGCCAGTGCCAGAGCCGCTTCGATCAGCTGGAATCGCCGAAGCAGGTTGTCGGGGTGGAACCTGATCTCGTGGCGGTCCGCACCCTGTGCGCGGACGCAGTCGGCGTGTTCGCGTTGCGCCACTACCTCGAGGGCGTCCTGGCGGGTCTCGTACTGGGCGAACGTTTCGTCGGGTCGCTGTTGCCAGTCTGGGTCGGAGCCGACGGTCGCGCACCGGGAGAAGTCGATCGCCACCGATCTGCCCGCGGCGTCGACGTAGCCCCAATCCAGCAGCCAGGACGTCAGGTTCGGGGTGTCTCGCGGATAGGCGAGGAACTGGTTCGACAGATCGAGGTGCCGCACCTCGACGGTGGCCGTCGCGTAGTGCGGGCGTGCACCGACCTGGAACCCGACGAGTACCGCCGCCATCGCGACCAGCGTCAGCACCATCGCGCCGATTGTGTTGCGCAGCACCAGCGCAGCGCAACTGCCCAGGATCAGTGCGAGGAATGTGTAGGCGCCGGCGACGAGGCCGGTCGACTGGAACAGCGGGAAGGTCAGCGGCGAGTACCCGCCGTAGCCGCCGCCGGAGAGGTTCGGCGCAATTCCCGCCGACCGGGTCCACTCGAGCACGGTACCGAGCACCGTCACCGCGGCGGTGATCGGGAGGAACACGACCAGCACCCGGGTCCAGTACCAGCGGGCACGGCTCACGGACTGGGACAGTCCCAGCACATGCGTGCCCCGTTCGATGTCGCGGGAGAACACCGTGATGCCGACCAGCAGTCCCAGCAGGACCGGCAGGAACACGGTGACCAGGCTGATCGCCGTCAGTGTCGACTCCGCCCAGCACTCCTTCGAACCTCCGCCCGGCACGCATCCGAAGAAGGCGCCGTACGGCGTCGGGGCGTCGAAGCGCCGGTCGACCAGCCCGCAGAGCGCCGCCACGGCCGTGAGCAGCAGGACGGACCCGACCGCGGCGAGGATCGTCGTTCGATGGTGCCGCCAGGTAACCCAGATCATGCTGCCTCTTCGTCAGTGGTGGTCAGGTAGGCGAGGACGATGTCCTCCAGGTTCGGCGGCTCCACCCGCCAGCCGTCGATCCGGTCCGGGCGCGGTCCACGCACGAGGTGGGCGCGCTGCTGGGACTCGACGATCGCGCCGGCGCCGATCAGCGCCGTGGGATCGGCCGGCCCGGTGAGCAGGTAGTGCTCGCCGAGGAGTTCGTCGACGGCCCCGGACAGGCGGACCCTGCCGGAGCCGAGGATCAGCAGCTGATCGGCGATCTCGGCGACCTCGGACAGCACGTGCGAGGACAGCACGACGGTGGTCCCGCGCTCCGCCGCGTCCGTCATCAGGGCGCGCACGACGGACCGGCGCGCGACGGGGTCCAGTTCGGCCAACGGCTCGTCGAGGAGCAGCACCTCCGGCCGGCGGCCGAGCGCGAGGGCAAGCGCTACGCGGGTGCGCTGGCCGGGGGAGAGCGTCTTCACCCGTGCCGACGGCGGGATCTGCGCATCGTCGATCAGACGCAGCGCATATGCGTTGTCCCACTGGGCGTTCGACTTCGAGCCGAATCGCAGGATGTCGGTGACGGTGAACCCGCTGTAGAGCGGCTTGTGCTGGGCCACGTAGGCCAGTCCCGGGCAGATGCCGTTCCGGTCGGGACTGCGACCGAGCACCGACACCTCCCCGGAGTCGGCCTCGAGCAGTCCCACCGCGAGGGACATCAGTGTCGACTTTCCCGCCCCGTTCGCGCCGACGATGGCCGTGACGCTGCCGCGTTCGATGTCGAACGAGCATTGCCGCAGCGCCTGCTTGCTGCCGAAGCTCTTGTCGACCGCGCGCATGGAAAGTGCGCTGTCCGCCGCTCCACTCATGTGAACTCTCCTGTGTCCTCGCCGAATTCGGTGTCCAGTGCCGCCGCGACCAACGCCTCGAGGTCCGACCGGTCCAGGCCCGCTGACGCGGCCTGACGAGCCCAGGTCGTCAGCTCGTCTTGCAGCGCTTGCCGTTCCGCCATGCCGGGCTTGATCAGGGACTGGGTCACGAAGGTGCCCAGGCCCGGCCGGGCCTGGACGAGCCCGTCGTTCTCGAGCTCTCGGTACGCCTTGAGCACGGTGTTGGGGTTGACCGTGACGGCCGCGACCACCTCTTTCGCGGTGGGGAGTCGGTCGCCCGGATTCAGGTCGCCGAGGCGCAGCGCCTGCTTGACCTGGAGGACCAACTGGACGTACGCCGGGATGCCGGATCGACGGTTGATGTGGAACTCGACCATCGAATCTCCATTTCACTATGACAATAGTGAAATGGATATTGCAGCGGTGGGGGCTGGTTGTCAACAGGTGGCCACGAGTCGTCGTGGTGTGTCTGCCGAATGCGCTGGGGCCGCGAAGGCCGAACCCGGCCGACGAGCCGGCGCGATGCTGCCCCGAGAACGGAGGCGCCAGGTATGGTTGCCGCGCAACAGCTCTGGGGGGAGCACTCCTTCACGTGGCCCTGGTTGGCCGGGACACGGGAGAGCGGACAGTCGCAGAACGGACGTCGCATGAACACCACGCTCGTACGCACCGACGGCACCGAACGGGCCGAGATCATCCGGCAGGCGGACACGCTCTGGCGACGTGCCGGTGTCCGTGGGGCGGATCGACGGGTGCTGCTCGCTGAACTCGAGACCGAACTCCGCGAGCAGCACCCCGACGATCACGGCCTGACCGCGTTCCCGGGCGAGGAGAGCGTGCAGATGCTTCGGGAGCGGGCGCACCGGCGTGGGATGTGCGGCCGCGCCTTGCGACTGGAGTTGGTGGTTCCCGCCGCGGTTGTCGGCATCGCGGCCGGCATGACCCTTCCTCTGCTGGTGCTCCTCGCCGGGCTGTCGCCTCTGTCGGCGATCCACGTGGGACAGTACGAACGCCTGCTCCATGTCTCGTCCGGGATCCTGGGATATCTGGGCGCGCTGTTGTTCGTGTGGCGGGTCCTTCACAACTACGGCGATCCTCGCGCTACGTCGACCGTGCGGTGGCTCGCCGTGCTGCTTCCGGTGGGTGCCGTGCTCGGTGCCGGCGTGGGCGTCGCCGTCACGAGGTGGCGGAACTTCGACGCGCCCCTCGCGGTGTTCGGCGGCGTCGGTGTCGTGGCCGTCGGCCTCGTGCTGGCGGTGGGGATCTCGCGGCTTCTGGCGACTCGCCCGGCTTCGGAATAGTCTGAACGAGGCGGCGGGGCCGCCCATCCGGAGGCCGTGATGATCTGTGACCCGATGTGCTTCTACCCGTTCGACCGTCCGTGGGACTGGCCGTTCTGGCGTGCGTTGTTCCCCGCGTTCTTCTCGTCGTCCGTCACCTGGCCCTGGTGACCGGCTGACCCGGTAGGGCCCGCTCGATCCGAATCCGTCATCCAACCCTCGATGCGTGGAGTCGGGAGGGACATCAGCGTCTACAAACCCTGACCGCGACGTGGCGGGTAGGACCCACAAACGGGCGCCGCATTTCGCCCCAACACCGCGGATGCATCTGCAAGGGTGGCCAGCGCGGACAAAATCGTCCCGGGCGACAGAATCGTCCGGCGTTACGAGGGGGATGCCTGTGGGGAACTTTGTCGCGGACCGGTTCGCCCCGGTGCGGAAGGAACTGGTCGAATACGACCTCGACGTCCGGGGGGTGATCCCAGAGTGGCTCGACGGCCGGTACGTCCGCAACGGACCCAACCCCGTCGCTGACGTCGCGCCCGACGAGTACAACTGGTTCACCGGCGACGGGATGGTCCACGGCATTCGGCTGTCAGACGGTGACGCCGTCTGGTACCGCAATCGGTGGGTCGACTCGGAAGTGACGTCGCGACTGCTGCATCGGGCGAGTCCCGACGAGCGGGGCAGGTCGCCGCTGCACGGTCCGTCCGCGAACACGAACGTCATCGGGTTCGCGGGTCGAACGTTGGCCCTGGTCGAGGGCGGTGCCGCATGCGCAGAGTTGTCGGCCGATCTCGACACGGTCGACGTGTGTGACTTCGACGGAACCGTGCGCGGTGGCTACACCGGGCACCCCGTGCTGGATCCGGTCACCGGGGAGCTGCACGCGGTCTCGTATCACTTCGGTCGTGGAAACACTGTGCAGTACACGGTGATCGGTCCTGACGGACGGCTTCGGCGCAAGACGGCAGTCCCGGTGCAGGGCAGTCCGATGATGCACGCGTTTTCGCTGACCCGTGACTACGTCGTCCTGTACGACCTGCCGGTCACCTTCGATCCGCGTGCCGCGGTGCATGTCGGTGTGCCACGGCCGTTGCGTCCGCTCGCCCGGTTGGCGTTGAGTTCCGTCGTCGGCAGGGTGCGAATACCGCCTGTGGCCATGAATCGAATGCCGAGGGTGCCTGCCGGCCGCTTCCCGTACCGATGGAACCCGCACTACCCGGCGCGTGTGGGAGTGCTGCGACGCGACTCGGATGACGCGACCGCCGTGAGGTGGGCAGAGCTCGACCGGCCCTGTTACGTATTCCACCCGATGAATGCCCACAACGACGATCGCAGCATCGACATCGACCTGGTCGTCCATGAGCGCGTCTTCGATGCCGATCCGCTCGGTCCGACCGAGGGGCGGCCCAGGCTGGAACGATGGCGTATCGACGTGCGCACCGGATCGCTCCGGCGTGACCGTCTCGCCGACGAGCACATGGAGTTTCCCCGGATCGACGAGCGGCACGCCACCGGCGCGTGCCGGCACGGGTGGGCGGTGGGAGGCACCGACAACCTGTCCGGTGAACACCGCCTGATGCGAACGAATGCCGTCGACGGGGTTGTCGCTCAACGGGACTTCGGGAAGCATTCTGCCGCAGGTGAGTTCACATTTGTTCCCTCCTCGCCGACCGCGCCGGAGGGTGACGGTGTCGTGATGGGGTTCGTGACCGACCTCGCCGAGGAGGTCACCGACCTGCGGATTCTCGACGCCCAGACCCTCGAGGACGTGGCGACGGTGCGGTTGCCTCAGCGCGTCCCCGCGGGCTTTCACGGCAACTGGCTTCAGCAGTCACCCTGAGAGCCACTGAATGCGGTCATCCACTGGCAGTCCGCGGACGGCGAGCTGGTGACGACGCACTGGGGAGTCGCCAACCTGTTCTCCCTCCTCGAACAGCTGGGGGCCTGGCCTCCCGCCTCGTGAAATCCCTGACTGCGCGAAATGTCGGTGCATTCGGGTGTCACATTCGACTCGTGGCCGGTGTCTTCATGCCGAGAGCAACGAATCGGAGGAGGAATCATGACGAGCACTACCCGAATCCCGAAGGCGGAGTTGACCGGCGTCTACGGCGCGGTGGTCAAGCGGATGTCCCGCAAGATGCTCGGCGAGGTGGCCGAGCCGGTCGAGGTGACCTGGCACAACCGGATGGTGCTGAACTTCAGTTTCACCGTCGGCCGCAAGGTGCAGAAGTGGGACCGGTGCGACCAGAACCTGAAGTCGTTCGCACACATGGCGGTGGCCAGCCTCGTCGGCTGCAGCTTCTGCCTGGACTTCGGCTATTTCCAGGCCCGCAACGAGGGTCTCGACCTGACCAAGGCGCGGGAGGTGCCGCGCTGGCGCGAGTCGGACGTGTTCACGCCGTTGGAGCGTGACGTCATGGAGTACGCCGAGGCGATGACCCAGACCCCGCCGACGGTGACCGACGGGATGTCCGCGCGGCTGCTCGAGCAGCTCGGCGCGCCCGCGCTGGTGGAGCTGACCGCGTTCGTCGCGGTGGCGAACCTGATGACCCGAACCAACACCGCGTTCGGCATCGAGTCGCAGGGCTTCTCGGCCGCGTGTGGCCTCGAGCCCCTCGCACTACGCTCGACGACATGACCGACGACCCGTTCGTCACCCACCGCAGCCTGCTCTTCACCGTCGCCTACGAGATGCTGGGCTCCGCCGCCGACGCCGAGGACGTCGTGCAGGAGACCTGGCTGCGGTGGGCCGAGGTCGACCAGGCCGAGGTCCGCGACCCGCGCGCCTACCTGGTCCGGATCGTCACCCGCCAGGCGCTGAACCGGCTTCGGTCGGTCTCCCGCCGCCGGGAGGAGTACGTCGGGGAGTGGCTGCCCGAGCCGCTGCTCACCAGCCCCGACGTGGCCGAGGACGTCGAGTTCGCGGAGAACGTCTCGATCGCGATGCTCATGGTGCTCGAGACCCTCGGTCCGGTCGAGCGGGCGGTGTTCGTGCTGCACGAGGTCTTCGAGACGCCGTTCCCGGAGATCGCCGAGGCGGTGGGCAAGACGCCGGCGGCGGTCCGGCAGATCGCGCATCGCGCCCGCGAACACGTCGGTGCGCGGCGGCCGCGGATGCAGGTGGACCGCGCCCAGCAGCAGGCGGCGGTCGAGAAGTTCCTGGCCGCGGTCTCCACCGGCGACGTGCAGGCGTTGGTGGAGGTGCTCGCCCCGGACGTGGTGGTGATCGCCGACGGCGGCGGCTTCGCGGCGGCCTCCCGGAAGCCCATCGTCGGGTCCGCGCGGGTGGCGGCGTTCCTGGCCCGGGCGTCGAAGGTCACGGATCTCGTGGTGTCCACCGCCTGGTTCAACGGGATGCCCGCCGCCCGGATCGACGCCGGGGGCTCGCCCACCGCGGTGAGCCTGGTGGTCGAGGACGGCCGGATCGTCCGGATCTACGCGATCCGCAACCCGCACAAGCTGGGTTGGCTGGACAAGGTCGCGGAGTTGCGGCGGTGACCGGGTCGGCGCCTGCGTGGGCCGCGGTACCCC
The DNA here is from genome assembly GCF_056402135.1 of Rhodococcus sp. P4_C10. NCBI lineage: Bacteria > Bacillati > Actinomycetota > Actinomycetes > Mycobacteriales > Nocardiaceae > Rhodococcus > Rhodococcus sp. P4_C10. The sequence continues at coordinate 142,899 of NZ_JBFUHZ010000006.1, forward strand.
GGGCCCGTCCGGTCAGTCTCCGATCAGGGTGGCGCCCAGTTCTTCGCGGTTGCAGGCACCGGTTTTCGAAGCGGCGCGGTACACGTGGCCTTCGACGGTTCTGACCGAGAGCGTCAAGCGCTCGGCGATGTCGCGGTTCGACAATCCCAGTCCGACAAGGGAAACGATCTCGCGTTCCCGAGAGGTGAGCGGTCCGGGTTGCATCGCTTCCCGCAAGGCGGGGGTGGTCGGGTCACCGCATTCCTGTGCAATTCTGTCCGCTCGGGAGGCGGCGGTGATGGCCGATCCGTGCAGGTCCTGATTTCGGTACGCGATGGCCGCGTGAGCGGCGGCGTCGGCGGCGGCCACCAGGTCACCCATCTCTTCGAGTCGGACCGACGCCGCGTGCAGTGCGGCGCCGTCGTCGGCGGCCAGGGCGGCGGCGAATGCCGATGCGGCCTGTACGCGTGGACCGTCGAGCACGGCGGCCAGTCGGGTCAGTCGTGCCGCCGTCGTCCGATCCCCGAACTGCGTTGCCACCTGCAGACACTGAACCTCACGAGCCGACTGGCCGTTCGCGCGGGCGATGTCGGATGCGTTGCGGGCGTGCGCTATTGCTTCGGTCGACGCCCCGTGCGCTGCCGACACCCAGGCGCCGGCAAGGAGGCGTTCCGGTTCGAGGTAGGCCCAACTGGGGTGCCGATGTGCTTCGAGTTCGACGAGCGCCTGTGCCGCTGCGACTCGATCCCCGGAGATGGCGAGGGCCTGGGTTCTCGCGAGTTGGTAGCGGTAGCCGAACCCGTTCGTCTCGCCGGACGCGAACAGTGCCTTTACCGACAGGTCGAGGAGAGGGAGGGCGGTGGCAATCCGCCCGGCCTCCAGCGCGGCGCGACCGGCGATCGCCGTGCCGAGGATGTGGGCGGCCCCGGGAAGGTCCACGGACAGCTGCTGCAGGTGGCGTGCGGCGTTCTCGGCGGCCGCGATCCGCCCGGCCAGCGACAACGCCCCCACGTGTGCGTCGGTCAGCACGAACCGCATCTGCGCCGCCTCGAAGGACCGCGCGACCAGGGCGTCTCCCTCTTCGGCGGCGGCCTCGGCCTCCTCCGTCCTGCCGGCATCGCCGAGCGCGACCACCATCGCCCAGAGGGTCACCGCCTCCACGACGTCGGGGAGGCGCATCACCTCCAGCGTCCGGATCAGCTCGATCGCCTTCAGTGGGTGTCCCACCGCCGCCCAGTAGACCGCGCGGAACGCCGTGAGCGGTGCCCGGCCGTCCGGCGGAGAACTTGCTTCGGCGATGTCGATGAGCGACTTCGCGTCCTCGGGGCGCCGGAGTGCGTAGAACATGTTGATCGCCCGAAGGAAGGCGACCCGCGAAATCTCGCGATCGGAGAATCCGGCGGTCGGAATCTGGGCCAACACGGTGTCCGCCTCGGCGCCGCGACTGAGCCATGACAATGCATGGGCGCGAATGTAACTCGCCTCGACGGGGCCGCCGGCCGCGATCGCGGCGGCGGCCAGCCTGTCCGCCAGAACCAGATCGGCCCGCCATATCGCGCCATTCGCCGCGGTGGTGTACAGCTCGGGATCGGCGGGGAGATCCGAGTCCAGGCTCAGTGCCGCGCGGCGGACGGTGACCCGCATTTCTTCGCCTCCGACGTCCCCCAATGCTCTCGCCACCTTGCCCCGTAGCCGGCGCAGCCGCATCGACGCGGCGCGAGCACGGCGCACCTCGCCGTACAGCGGGTGCGCCACCCGGGCCTGCAGCTCGCGTCCGGTTCCGGCGCGCTCTATCGCGATCAGTCCACGCGCATCGGCCTCCTCGATTGCGGCCGGATCGGTGATCCGTGCCAGCAAGCTGGTGTCGAGTGGCTCTCCCACGGCGAGCACGTCGACGACATCCGCTATCGGCGGTGGAAGTACTCCCATCCGTGCCTCGATCAACTCGATGAGACCGGGGGAGGAGACGGGCTCACCCGTCCAGCTCCACAGCCCGCCGAGCTCGGTGAAGCGGCCTCCGGACAATTCCTGCTCGACGACGTTGCGCAGGTACAGCACATTGCCGCGGGTGAGCTTCCACAACCGTCGCATGTCACTGGGGTCGAGCGGCCCACCGAGTGCCGCGCAGACGAGGGCGGTGGATTCCTTCTGCGACAGTGGCTGAAGTTCGAGCCGGTCGAGGAGACCGTCCTCGAGCAGCGACCGGATGGCGGCGGGTACGTGTTCGCCGCAGCGGATGGTGACGATCACCTTCGCGTCGCCGCGCAGCACCAACTGGTGCAACACGAAGGCGGACAGGTCATCGAGCAGGTGAGCATCGTCGACACCGACGACGACCTCTGTCTCCGCTGGTCTCTCGGTCAGTGCGCCGATCACGCCCCGGACCAGTTGCAGCTGATCCGTTCCCGGATCACCGGTCCACTCCGCGAACGCACCCAACGGCAACGAGCGTGCGGACGCTGTTGCCGCGGCCCATCGCACGACGCATCCCCTGGCCGCAGCAGAATCGAGTGCCTCACGGGCGAGCCGGCTCTTGCCGACACCGGCAGGCCCGACCACAGCCACGCCGCGGTGGTTCCCGGTTCCGGATATTGCCCCATTGACAAAGCGCAGTTCCTCGGTGCGCCCCGTCAACGGCCAAACGCCCCGCATACTCGAATGATATGCGGGGCGACCGCCCTGGGGCTATGCCTCACCTTGTCGAGCCGCGATCGAGCATGTGACCGCGGAACCGATGCGGACTGTCAGCTGGCCAGCTCGGATCCGTGCACCGAACCCGCGTAGCGCCGGGTGAACGACGTGCCGTCGTCGGTCGTGACGGTCACGTCGTAGCGGCCGTCGACCGTGGGGCAGCGGACGCTCGCTCGCCCGTTCGGTCCGACCTCGCAATCGCGCGGTTCCCCGCCGCCCTCCTGCGCCGCGATGGCGAAGGTCAGTGTCGTCGTACCGTGATTGGCCAGCTCCAGCTCTACCCACGCGTCCGTGGGCCCGCTTCCCCGCAGCGCCGCGCTGACGTGCGGATCGGCCGCGTCGCCGGCCTGGGGCAGGGCGCCCGCGAAGTGGCAGAGGAAGCCGTCGGCGCCGTGGACGGTGAAGTCGTAGCGACCCGCCGTGCGGGCGGCATCCCACTCGTAGGCGTCCGCGCCGCGCGGCGCGACCGTGAACGGAGTCCCCGCGAACGGCCGGTGCGCGTTGGGGAACACCGTGAAGTGGAACGCCACGCTCCCCTCGTTCGTCAGCTCGGCGCGGACCCGGCCGGTGGTGCGATCCACGACGGCGTCGGCCCAAGGCCGGTACGGCAGCCGCCGGCGTGGCCGCGTCCGCGGCTCCTGCGTCGGCATCACCTGGGACCCCGGGGCGGGCAGCGGCACCGGGGGCAGGTCCACGGCGGCATCTGCGGCCGCCATCAGCGCGTTCGTGTCCGGCAGCGCGGGGATCGAGTAGTCGGGATCGGCGAAGTCGAAGCAGCTCGTCAGGTCGCCGCAGACCGCTCGCCGCCACGCACTGATGTTGGGTTCGTGTACCCCGGTGACGAGCTCGAGGAAGCGCAGCACCGAGGTGTGGTCGAACACCTGGGAGTTCACCCAGCCGCCGCGTGACCACGGGGAGACCACCAGCAGCGGCACCCGGTTGCCGAGCCCGATCGGCTGCCCGTCGACGAACTCCTCGGGGGTCCCGGCGGCCGGGAAGGGCGGCACGACATGGTCGAAGTAGCCGTCGTTCTCGTCGTACATGAGGAGGAACGCGGTGTGCCGCCACACCTCGGGATTGGCGAACAGCGATTGCAGGGCGGTGTCGACCCAGTGCGCCCCGTACGCGGGGCTGGCATCGGGGTGCTCGCAGAACAGGTACGGCGACACCAGCCAGGACACCGTGGGCAGCGTCCCGTCCTGGCAATGCGCGTCGAAGTCCGTCAGGTCCCATCGCGTCATCGCGTTGACGTACCGGGGGTCGTCCTCGGCGAAGCCGTGGAACTGCGGGAAGTACTCGAGGGCGTTGTCCTCGTAGTTGCCGTCCCGTTCGTCCAGGCCGGGCGTGTGGTAGACGCGCCAGGAGACGCCGGCGTCGGAGAGACGCTCGGCATACGTCGTCCAGTCGCACACCGGGGTCGTCGGCAGCGGCGTGTTGTCGATCCACGGTCCGGTCGTGCCGTCGCGACCCGGTCCCACCGTCCCGGTCCACAGGTAGAGGCGGTTGGGGCTGGTGGGGCCGGCGATGGAGCAGAAGTAGGCGTCGCCGATCGTGAACGCGTCCGCGAGTGCGTACTGGTACGGGATGTCCTCCCGGGTGAGGTAGCCCATGCTCTGCTCGCCCTTGGCCGAGGTCCAGCGGTTCATCGCACCCCGGTTGATGGCGTCGTGGCCGCTCTCCCAGTCGTGCGGCAGGCCCTCCGCGTTCTGGGCGTTGTACCGGGTGGAGTCCATCCGGTACGGCAGGAGGAAGCCGCCGTCGGTGCGGGACCGCGCGGGCTGGCGGAAGACGCTGTCGCCGTCGGGGAAGGTCAGGGCCTGCCGGTCGTCGAAGCCGCGGACGCCCCCGAGCGTGCCGAAGTAGTGGTCGAAGCTGCGGTTCTCCTGCATCAGGATCACCACGTGCCGGATGTCGTCCATGCTCAATGCCTTTCGGCCGGGTGCAACAGGGAGGCGAGGAAGGCGGCGTCGGTGCCCTCGAGCGAGTCCAGGATTGTCCGTCCCGCCGCCGCCGGTACCGCAACGGAGGGGACGACGAGGACCGCGCATCCCGCGGCCTCGGCCGCCGTCACGCCCACGGGCGTGTCCTCGACCGCGACGCACGCGCGCGGGTCCACCCCGAGGGCCGCCGCGGCCGCGAGGTAGGGGTCCGGCGCCGGCTTGGAACGGGCCGTGTCCTCGACCGCGATCGTTGTGGTGAACCGCTCCGCACCCAGCGTCTCACACACCAGGTCGACGACGCGTCGCGGTGACGCCGTCACGATCGCTGTGGGCGTCCCTGCGCGGACCAGGTCGTCGAGCAGCGACAGCACGCCGGGGCGGGGCACGACCTGGTCGGCGACCAGGGCCGTGAACACCGAATCGAGTTCGCGGGCAAGTGCATCCGGGTCGGGAGCGGCCGGTCCCAGGGCCCGGCACAGGTGGGCCGCGGTGTGATCGGAGGGCCGCCCCAGGACATCCGGCGCGTCGGCGGGCGACAGGGGGCGTCCGATCCTCGCGGCGACCTGCTCGACCGCGTCCCACCAGAGCCGCTCGGTGTCGACCAGCGTCCCGTCCATGTCGAAGAGGACGGCGGCCAGGCCGTCGGGTCGGATGTCTTGGCTCATCGTGCGCGTCTCCGAGGTCGGGGAGTGGTTGAAACCTATTGCTGTACTGCGCTTCTGGTTCATCCGGCGGCTCCGCGCGGGCGATCCACCAGGGCCGGGCTGTTCGGCAGCGAGAGCGTCACGGCCGTGCCCGCGCCGAGCGCGGTGGCGGCGGCGGTGGACACGTCCGCAAAGGCCTCGCCTCCGTCCGGCAACCGCACGGTCAGACGGGTGGTGGCGCCGCGGAACGTCGCGGCGGCGATGCGGGACGTTCCGTCGTCGTCGGCCGTGACGCCGAGCGTCTCCGGGCGCACCAGCACGTCGACGTTGCGAGCCCCGCTCCCGGATCCGGTGGAGCCCGGAAGCTCCCCGTGGACGGGCAGACTGCGGCCGAGGACGTGCACCGCCCGCCCACCGGCCTCGAGCTGTCCCGGGATCCGGCTCATCACCCCGACGAACTCGGCGACGAACGCCGTCGCAGGGCGCTCGTAGAGCTCGGTCGGCGGCGCACACTGTTCCATCCGCCCGGACCGCATGACCGCAACCCGGTCGGCCATGGAGAGCGCTTCCTCCTGGTCGTGGGTGACGAACAGCGTCGTGATGCCCAACTGCTGTTGCAGCCGGCGGATCTCCTCCCGCAGGGTCTGCCGCACCTGCGCATCGAGAGCGGACAGCGGCTCGTCCAGCAGGAGGACGCGGGGCTGCAGCGCAAGGGCACGCGCCAAGGCAATTCGCTGCTGTTGGCCACCGGAGAGTTGGCTCGGGTACCGCGCGGAGTGCTGGGCCAGACCCACCAGTTCCAGCAGTTCCATCGCGCGGACGCGCCGGGTGGACTTGCCCGCCCCCTGCATCCGCAGGCCGAACGCGACGTTGTCGACGGCGGTGAGATGCGGGAAGAGGCTGTAGGACTGGAACACCATGCCCACGTCCCGCCGGTGCGCGGGGATGTTCGTGATGTCCTCGCCGTCCATGAGCACCATGCCCGCGTCGGGACGTTCGAATCCGGCGACGGTGCGCAGAGCGGTTGTCTTGCCGCATCCGGACGGGCCGAGCATGGCCAGCAGTTCGCCCGGGTGGATCTCGAGGTCCAGCCCGTCCAATGCGGTGGTGGCACCGAAGGTTCGGCGTAGTCCGCGGAATTCCACGGTGGAACCGGCCCCCGTCGTGGTGGCGGGCGTCGGGTCGGTCAGTAGCGCGGTCATGAGGCCTCCTCGAGGCGTTTGGTGCGTCCGGCTGCGGCGACGAGCATGAGCAGTGCCCAGGTGCCGAGCAGGCCGACGATGGACACGGCCACCGACATCTGTGCCTCGGAACCGCTGATGACGACGGTCCACACGGCAAACGGCTGGTAGCCGAGGAGCGCGGCGACGGCGTACTCGCCGAGGACGAGGGCGAGGGTCAGGAAGGCGGCATTGAGCAGCGCGCCGCGCAGATTCGGCAGCAGGACGTGGATGAAGGTGCGCGGCCACGAGGACCCGCACGACCGCGCGGCCTCGACGAGAACCCGAAGGTCGAGCGAGGACAGGCCGGCCTCGAGCGTGCTGTAGGCAAGCGGCAGGGCCATCAGCGCGTAGGCGAGCACCAGGATCACGGGAAACTCGGGGTCCTGCAACGCAACCAGGCCGTCGAACAGCGGTGTGCCGTAGTAGCGATCCGCGCCCCACCTCAGCAGCGTGGTGATGCCGGCGCCCAGGGCGACGGCCGGGACGACCAGCGGTAGCAGGCACACCGCCTGCACGAGCGTGCGCAGACGGGGTGCGGCGATCCGCACCGCGAGCAGCGCCGGAACCAGCACGCCGAGCACCACCGCGATCGTCGCCGCGGCCACCTTCAGGGTCAACACGAGGCTGCCGGCCAGGCCCTTCGCGCCGCCGATGCCGGTGTAGGCGTCGAGACTGACCTGCTGGCCGGGCGATCCGATACCCACGCTGAAGGCGAGCGCGCACGCGATCGGGACCACGAAGTAGAGGCCGGCGATCAGGAGCACGAGCCGTCGGCCGTGGCCGGGCCCGGTCGACGTCACGCCAGCCATCGGGCACTCCTTCGCTGCAGCGGCAGGTAGACGGCCATGACGATCGCCGCGATCAGCACCATGTCCAGTCCGAGCGCGAGGGCGATGTTGCCCTGCCCCACCAGGACGTCGCCGGACAGGCCGGCCGCGATCTGCACCGTGACCAGCTGCACGGTGCTGCCGGCGATCGCCGCCGCCGTGGCGTAGGTGCTGAATGCGGTCCCGAACAACAGGACGAACCCGCCCAGCAACGACGGCAGCAGGATCGGCAAGGCCACGTGCCGCCAGTACTGCACCGTGCTCGCGCGATTGTTTGCGGCCGCCTCACGCCACTGCACGCGCAGACCCTCCAACGCCGGGGTGAGGGTCAGGACCATCAACGGGATGAGGAAGTAGAGGTAGACGACGGTCAGTCCCCGCATGTCGTAGAGGGTCCAGCCGAGGTCGCCGAGGTGGAAGGCGTTGGTGAGGACGCCCGCGTTGCCGAGGGTCGCCACGAACGCGAAGGCCAGGGGAACCCCGCCGAAGTTCGCGAGCACACCGGCCGCAGCCAAGACCGCCTCGCGCAGGGCCCGGAACCGCGACGTCACGATGGCGTGCGCGATCGGCAGGCCGGCGACCGCCCCGATCGCCGCGGCCGTCGCCGAGAGCTTGATGCTGCCGATCAAGCTCGACCGGTACGGATCCTGCAGCGTCGCAGTCATGTTGGCCGTCGTCAGCCCGCCCTCGCCGGAACCCGTCGAGGGTGTGGTGAACGCGCCGATCACCATCGTGGCGACGGGGAGGCCCAACGCGACCGCCGCGAACAGCAGCAGCGGCAGGACGCCGAGCCAGCCCCCCGCCGCCGCCCGGTGGCCGCGACGACGGGGGATGGACGGGGTGTCAGCGGCGGGGGCCGGGGTGCTCCGACTCCCGGCCGCGGTCATCTGGATGCTCATCTGGCGAGCACGCCGCCCCAGCCTTGGCCGACGACTGCCTTGGCCTGCGTCGACTGTTCCTCCGTCGGGAAGACCGGTGCGGCGGCGTCGACCTCGGGCAGCCTGGCCGCCGCGGTGGCGTCGAGCGTCCCCGCCTGCTCCATCGCGGGCATGAGCACCGGCCGGGCGAAGCCCTTCAGCCAGAGGTTCTGGCCCTCGGGGCTGTAGAGGAACTCCTGCCAGAGTCGCGCCGCCGCCGGGTGCGGCGCCCACTTCACGATTGCCTGCGAGTAGAACTGGGAGAACAGGCCGTCGGCCGGGATGGCGACCTGCCAGTCGACCCCCTTGTCGCGGAGCGCGTCGCTGTAGCCGGCATTGAGGTAGTCCCAGTCGACGCTGATGGGGGTCTCGCCCTTCTGGATGGTCGCGGGCGTCGACTCGACCGGGTTGAGGTTGCCGACCTCGCGGAGCTTGGCGAAGTAGTCCAGACCCGGCGCGATGTTGTCGAAGGAGCCGCCGTTGGCGAGCGCGGCCGCGTAGACGGCGGCGAATGCGGAGCCGGACTGCGTGGGGTTGCCGGTCAGCGCGACCATGCCCTTGTACTGCGGATCGAGAAGCTCGGCAAAAGTCTTCGGGCACTTCACGACACGGGCATTGCAGCCGATCGAGACGTACCCGCCCATGTCGTTGTACCACCGCGCGTCGGTGTCCTTCTGCCCCTCGGGGATGTCGTCGAACGCCTGGACGCGGTACGGCGACAGAATCTCCTGCTCGGCGGCGCTGATGCCGAAGGCGTGGCCCACGTCGAGGACGTCCGGCGACCGCTCCTGTCCCTTGCGTGAGGTCGCGGCGTTGATCTCGTCCTGACTGGAGGCCTCCGGATTCTCGACCTCGACGTCGATCCCGTACTTCGCCTCGAAGGTGTCGATGATCTCGCCGTAGTTGGCCCAGTCCCGCGGCAGGGCAATGGCGTTCAGCTTGCCCTCCTCCTTGGCAGCGGCGATGAGGCCGTCCATGCCGCCGAAGTCCTCGGCCGAGGTGGCGGTCGCGGCCGTGCCGGCGTCGCCGTCCGCCTTCGTGGTGGTCAGTCCGCAGCCGGCGAGGGCCGACAGGGCGATCGCCAGCGAGCAAGCGAGGCTCGCCCGGCGAAGGTGGTGTAGTCGCATGGTGTCTCCCGGGATCAATGTTGTCTATACAACGTGACCTCATTTCGCCAGAGCGACGTGGCCGCTGGGTGAACGAGTCGTAATCGAGCCGTGAAGATTCACCGGCCAGGAACCGTCGCATCCCTACGGATGTGTGCCTGTGACCTGTGTGAAGAGTTCTGGGAGCTACGATCGGGACCAAGATGACCGGGCCAGGAGGGAGACGAGCATTGGCTGAGTCAAGGGGCAAACGCCCCGGGGCCGAGTACGAAAAGTTGGCAGCCAAGTTGCGGGAGGCGATCACATCGGGGGAGTTCGGCTCCGGGGACCGGCTGCCCAGCGAGGAGAGCCTCGCCGGGACGTACGGAGTCTCGCGTGGCACGGTCCGTCAGGCGCTGGCCGTCCTGCGTGCGAACGGGTTGGTCACCTCACGGCGTGGCACCCGCCGCGTCATTCTCGGGACGGCGCGCACGCAGAGCTTCTTCGAACTGCTCAGCTTCAGCGGCTGGGCGCACTCGATCGGCGAGGATCCCGGAAGCCGAACGGTCGCCGTAGAGCACCGGGTCGCCCTGCCGCTCGAGTGCGAGCAGCTCCAGCTCGCATCGGGATCGCGGATCTACCAGGTGGTGCGGCTGCGGACTCTCTCGCGTGTCCCCGTCATGCTCGAGCGCGCGATCTACCCGGAGCAGATCGGAAAACTGGTCGCGGACCTGCCGCCGGAGGCCACGTCGCACGCGGCCCCCCTGCTGGACGCGGGCGTCGTGTTCGCCGACGCCGATCACACCGTCGACCTCGTCGAGGCGGAGGTGGACGACGCCCGTCACCTGGGGTGCGTCGAGGGCTCGCCTCTGCTGCGCGAGCGCAGGCGCGTCACCGACCCGGCCAGCACCCCGCTGCTGTGGTCCGACGACCGCTTCCTCCCCGGCACTGTCTCGTTCACCGTGCACAACTCGGTGGCCAGCACGGCCCTGTCCCGTCGCCGTGGCTAGCCCCGGTGGGCCGGCGTCGCTGCCGGAGCTGCGGCTCAGTCTCCCGGCGCTCCGGCACAACGTCGAGCTGATGGCGACGTGGTGCCGCGACCGCGGCGTCGAGCTGAGCCCGCACATCAAGACGACGATGACGCGCCCCATCGTCGAGCGGCAGATGCGCGCCGGCGCGTGGGGCGTCACCGTCGCCACGGTTCGCCAGGCTGCACTCGCCCTCGAATGGGGGACGCGGCGCATCCTCATCGCCAACGAGGTGATCCATCGCCCCGACCTCGAACAATTGCGGGGGTGGCTGGACGCGGACCCGACACTCGAGCTCTACCTGCTGGTGGACTCGACGGCGGGCCTGAGCCTGGCGGGGTCGGTCATGCGGGGTGCCGTCAATCGCCTGAGGGTCCTAGTCGACGTCGGGACCCCGGGCGGGCGAACCGGTGTCCGTGCGGTCTCGGCTGCGGCGGACCTCGCGCGGGAGTGCGAGCACACGCCGGGAATCGCCCTGGCGGGCGTCGCGGGGTACGAGGGCGTTCGACCCAACCGGCGGGACGCGGACGTCGTCGCGCAGGTCGACGAGCACTGCCGGGAGACGGTGGCGGCCTTCCGTGCGGTGTCGCCGTGGATCCGGGCCGAACGGCCCGTGTTCAGCATGGGCGGCTCGGCCTTCCCGGACCGGGTCGTCGAGGCCGTCGCGGACCTCCCGGACCGGGGCGCGCGGGTGATCCCGGTGCTGCGGTCGGGTTGTTACGTGACCCACGACCACGGCACGTACGCGGAGGTGTCCCCGGTGCCGGGGCTGCGTGCGGCCCTGACGGTCCGGGCCGTGGTCCTGTCCGCGCCCGAACCGGGGCGGATCGTGGTCGGCGCCGGCAAGCGCGAACTGCCCTACGACGCGGGCCTGCCGGTCCTGGTGTCGGCCACCGACGCCCGGGGCGTCCCACGCCCGGCGGCGAGGGCGACCGCGACCCAGATCTACGACCACCACCTCGTCCTCACCGACGCCGAGGGGTTGGACGTCGGTGACGTCGTCGACCTCGGGATCTCCCATCCCTGTTCGGCTTTCGACCGTTGGCCCGACATCACGGTGGTCGAGGACGGCCGGGCGCGGGACGTGTGGCACCCGCAGTTCCGTTGAGCCGAGGCGAGGCATGCGTCGCCGGCCGGGCAGGGGTAACGGTCGGGCGGGCAAATCGGATGTATCGGTAGGTTTCGGTCATTCGACGGAGGGGGATTCATCGATGATGGGTATTCGAGCTAGGCGCGTACTCGCCGGGGGCGCGGCCGCGGTCGCGATTGGTGCAGGGGCGGTGGCTCCGGCGGGTGCCGCCACCGATCCGCTGGCGCCCGTCACGGCGGCGGCTTCCAGCCTCGAGGCGCCCTATGGGATGACCGTCAAGACGCTGACCGCCGCCCGCGACGCCGGGTTCCCGATCTACGAGGCGGCGGAAAAGGTTCTGTACCAGGCTCCGAAGAGGGCGTTCTGGATGATCGAGTACCGGCGGGTGTCCAGCGACTACGACCTGAGTTCGCCCACGACGAAGTTCGTGGCCGTGGGTGCGGTCGGGCCGGACACCTTCTGGGTGTCGCCGGACTCGGTCCCCGGGGTGATCAGCATCAACAGGACCTGGCACCACCAGGACAACGTCGCGTTCCCGATGGTGGGATTCGAGCAGACCGATCAGCGCTTCACCAACAGTCCGCTGGTGCAGCTGCCGGGCGGTGGCCCGGGCATCGGAATCGCTCTCATCACCTAGCGGGCCGGTCTGGCGGTTCCGGTTGCTCGTGGTCCCCTCATCCGCGGTGCGTGGGTGAGGGGACTTCCGTCTCGTACTGACGATTCACAACGCTGGCGTGCCCATGCGCGTATCCACGCCTTGCGGGCCGTTCGCCGGCGGTCATGTGGCCTGTGGCACCGCCTGGGTCTCCGTTGCTTGTGACCAGACAGCCTGCCAGCGGCCGTCGCGGAGTTCGTAGCTGTCGTGTGCCAGTCGTGCCGGCTCCGAGCGCGCTCACGCCCAGGTCATGGGCGAGGTCGACGCGGCCCTGTTGGCTGACGGCCACGTTGTCTACTGCATGGGGGGAGGGCCTGTCCGGCGGTGTCGGCGGTGCCGGTCGGAGGCCGCTCCACGTGCGGCAGGTCGGGTATCCCGACTCGCTCGCCGAGTGGTCGACCGCCGGCGGGTTACCGGTACTCGACCGAATTGAGTGGCGGCGAACCCTTGACGAAGCTGTATATACAGGACTATACATATCGCGATGGTGTGACTCGCCGCACAGCGCGAGGGGCCGGCCCGGCCGGATCCACCAGCACAGTCCAGGGAGATCGATTGTGAAAGACACCGCCGCGGCCCTGACCCGAGGTCTGACAGCACGCCACATCAGGTTCATCGCCTTGGGTTCGGCCATCGGGACCGGACTATTTTACGGATCGGCGGAAGCAATCAACCGGGCGGGTCCGTCGGTGTTGCTCGCCTACCTCATCGGTGGTGCGGCGATCTACATCGTGCTGCGCGCGCTCGGCGAGATGGCCGTGAGCAATCCCGTGTCGGGTTCGTTCGGAGAGTACGCGAGCAAGCACCTGGGGCCGCTCGCCGGATTCATGACCGGCTGGACGTACACCTTCGAAATGATCGTGGTGTGCCTCGCCGACGTGACCGCATTCGGCGTCTACATGGGCTTCTGGTTCCCCGACGTGCCGCGGTGGATCTGGGTGCTGTCCATCATCTTCTTCATCGGCGCGATCAACCTGCTCAGCGTCAAGGTCTTCGGCGAGGTGGAGTTCTGGTTCACCCTCGTCAAGATCGTCGCGATCGTCGCGATGATCGCCGGGGGAATCGCGATCCTGATCTTCGGGTTCGGGATCCACGACACCAGCGCCGGAGTGAGCAGTCTCTGGTCCGACGGCGGCTTCTTCGCCACCGGGTTCGGCGGGTTTGTCAGCTGCTTCGCGATCGTCATGTTCGCCTTCGGCGGCACTGAGATCATCGGCATCACCGCGGGCGAGGCGGAGGACCCGGAGCGCACCATTCCCCGCGCGATCAACACCGTCCCGGTGCGCATCATCCTGTTCTATGTACTCACCCTCGCCGTGATCATGGCGATCAACCCGTGGCAGTCGATCGGATCCGAGGGCAGTCCCTTCGTGCAGATCTTCCAGGGGCTCGGCATCGGACCGGCCGCGACGGTGCTGAACATCGTGGTGATCACGGCGGCTCTGTCCGCGATCAACAGCGACATCTTCGGCGCCGGACGGATGATGTTCGGTATGGCCCAGCGTGGTCAGGCCCCCGCGTCGATGGGCAAGGTCTCCCGCAACGGGGTGCCCTGGATGACGGTGGTCATCATGACGATCACGCTGCTCTTCGGAGCGCTCCTCAACTACCTCATCCCGGACAAGGTGTTCCTGGTCATCGCGTCGATCGCGACCTTCGCGACGATCTTCGTCTGGCTGATGATCCTGCTCTCGCACTACCGCTCGCGGCAGCGGATGGATCCGGCCGAGGTGGCCGCGCTGAAGTTCCCGGTGCCGTTCTGGCCGTACGGGCAGCTGATCGCGATCGGCTTCCTGGTGTTCGTGATCGCGGTGCTCGCCTTCGATGCCGACACCCGCGTCGCACTGGTCGTCGGTGCGGTCTGGCTGGCACTGCTCGCCCTCGCCTTCCGCCGGTGGGTGCGACCCGAGCCGGCGCCGGCCGAACCCCTACACGCGGACCGCGTGTCCTGACCCACCGACAAAATTCTCGCTACCGCTCATTCGAAACGGAGAACAATCATGAGCACGAACACCCTCCCGCACACAGAGAAGCGCGCAATGGACATGAATGAGCCCGTCGTGGTCGGAGTCGGCGCCGTGACGCCGGAGGAGTTGGTGCGCGTCGCCCGGTTCGGCGCACCGGTACGACTGTCCGACGAGGCGCTCTCGGCGATCGGGGCCAGCCGCAACCGTATCCAGGCCCTCGCCGAGGACCCGAGGCCGGTGTACGGGGTCTCGACCGGATTCGGTGCGCTCGCTACCAGGCACATCCCGCTGGAGATGCGCGCACAGCTGCAGCGCAGCCTGATCCGCTCGCACGCCGCCGGATCCGGTCCGGAGGTGGAGCGCGAGGTGATCCGGGCGCTGATGCTGCTGCGGCTGTCCACGCTGGCGACCGGCCGGACCGGCGTCCGACCGGAGGTGGCCCAGGTCTACGCGGGGCTGCTGTCGGCCGGTATCACCCCGGTCGTCCACGAGTACGGCAGCCTCGGCTGCTCGGGCGACCTCGCGCCACTGGCGCACGTGGCGATGGCCGTGATCGGGGAGGGCACGGTGCGGGACGCCGACGGCGAGCTCACCTCGGCCGCCGAAGCCCTGGCCGCCGCCGGCATCGAGCCGGTCGAGCTCAAGGAGAAGGAGGGCCTGGCCCTCATCAACGGCACCGACGGCATGCTGGGCATGCTGGTGCTGGCCTGCCACGACCTGCACAAGCTGCTCTCCCTGGCGGACGTCACCGCGGCGATGAGCGTCGAGGGGCTGCTCGGTACCGACAAGGTGTTCGCGGCAGACCTGCAGGCGCTGCGCCCGCAGCCCGGTCAGGCCGTGGCGGCCGCGAACATGACCCGGGTGCTCGCCGGATCGGGAATCGTCGCCAGCCACGCCACCCCCGACTGCACGGTTGTGCAGGACGCCTACTCGCTGCGGTGCGCGCCGCAGGTCGCGGGCGGCGCGCGCGACACCCTCGCACACGCCGAGCGGGTGGCCTCGTTCGAGTTGGCGAGCGCCGTCGACAACCCGGTGGTGACCCTCGACGGCCGGGTCGAGTCCAACGGCAACTTCCACGGGGCGCCGGTCGCCTACGTGCTCGACTTCCTCGCGATCGTCGTCGCCGACCTGGCGAGCATGAGCGAGCGCCGCACGGATCGATTCCTCGACGTCGCACGCAACCACGGATTGCCGCCGTTCCTGGCCGACGACCCCGGCGTGGACAGCGGGCACATGATCGCGCAGTACACGCAGGCCGCGATCGTGTCCGAGCTCAAGCGGCTCGCTGCGCCCGCGAGCGTCGACTCGATCCCCTCGTCCGCCATGCAGGAGGACCACGTGTCGATGGGCTGGTCGGGCGCCCGCAAGCTGCGGCGTGCCGTCGACGGGCTCACCCGGGTGCTCGCCATCGAGGCGCTCACCGCCGCCCGCGGCCTGGACCTGCGTGCCCCGCTCGAGCCGTCGCCCGCGACCGCCGCCGTGCGCGACAAGATCCGTGAGCAGGTCCAGGGACCGGGCACGGACCGCCACCTGGCACCGGAGATCGAGGCCGCGGTGCAGTTGGTCGCCTCCGGGGCGCTGCTCGACAGCGCCGAGGCCGTGGTCGGCAAGCTCAGCTGACCCGCTCCGCTCGCCGCAGTCGAATGACGAATCGGACTTCCGGTGAAACCGAGTACGGGACACCGTCGTTCCGTACCGCGGCGTCCGACCGCAGGGTGGTGCCCTGGCTCAACGGCCGAGGCACCACCCAGGTGGTCGCGGCGACCGACCAGTGGCGGGTGAGCATCGCCGAGGAACCGACCGAGTCGAGGTTCTCGGTCATCGAGGGATACGACCGATTGATCACACCCATCGGATCGGTGTCCCTCGAACTCACCGGGCCGCCCTTCGCCGCCCCACCGGGCTCGGTCGACGCGGCCACCGTGGTGCGCCATGTCGTCGATCCGTTGCACACCTTGGCTTTTCCGGGCGAGTGGGCGCCGGCGTCGAAGGCGTCCTCGCGCACCCGGGCGCTCAACGTCATGGGTCGGCGGGGAGAGGTCGACATGACGGTGGAGATCGGCTCCACCGAGATCCCCGACGACTCGGCTTCGGTCCGGATCTTCCTCGACCTCGTGACCGAGGCCGCCCTGATCGTGCCGCCCGGCGAACCGATGCCGCCCGTGCCTCGGGGAAGGTGCGCGCTCATCTCGATATCGCCCGCCGGGCCGCACGCACTTCGGGTGTCGTCGACGCACTGACGATGGTCCGCAGGCTCGAACGCACCCGTCCCACGAATGCGTTTGGCGGACTAGCGAACCGGTGTTCGAGTGGGGATGTGTGTCCCGAATTCGCTCGCGACCAGGTAGTCCACCCAGGCCCGCAACGCGGGCCGCACCGGAGGCGGCACCAGTCCGGCCCGCTCGGCGAGTGCCCGTGCGGATTCGGTCGGATACCGGTCGGCGGAGAGGAAGCCGAGGGTCTCCGGATCCGCGCCGGTCAGCCGTGCGGGCAGCCTCCGGATGACCCCGACCGGCACGTGGAATCGAGGGGGTCGCACGCCGAGTGTCTGCGCGACGTCGCGGAGCAGCTCGCCCAGCAGCGGGGTGTCCTCGTCCAGAACCCACAGCGCCGCAGCGGGTTCCGCGTGCTCGGGCACGGCGGCGAGGAACCGGGCGAAGTAGTCCGCGGTGACCACCGGGACCCAGACATCCTTGCCGCCGGGGATCACCGGGAGCTTGCCGCGGTGGAGGTCGTGGGCCATCGCGGCCAGCCCGATGAACTGGGTGGTCTCGCCGGTCCCGGAGTCGCCGATGATCGTCGACGGGTTGACGATCGCGTACGGGATGCCCTGCGCCTCGGCGTGATCGCGCACGGCGTGGTCGGCTTCGACCTTGCTGGCCTCGTAGGCGCCCTTGTCTCGGTAGAGCGTCGGGCTGACGGTGACGCCCGCCACGCGATACCCGCTGATGTGCACGAACCGGCGCAGCTGCGGCAGTTCCTGCGCCCAGCGCAGCGCGGCCACGGCCCCGTCGACGTTGACCGTGCGAGCCTCGCTCTCGGTGAGCCCGAAGGCGAACCGCCCGCCCAGGTTGTAGACGTCGCGCACGGTGGGCAACGGGTCCAGGCCGAGGCCCGGCGCGGTCAGGTCCCCGTCGACGACGGTCAGCCGCTCGGTGTTCCCGCCGTGGGCGGCCACCCAGTCGCGGAGTTCGTCGCCGCGTTCGGCCGCGTTCCGGACCATGGCGGCGACGTGCCTGCCCTGTCGGGTGAGTTCGGGGACCAGCCATCGGCCGATCAGTCCGGTGGAGCCGATGACGAGGGTGTCGGGCGTGCTCATGAGGCCTCCAGTAGTTTCCGGACGGCGCGGACCGCCGCGTCGATGGGTTCGCGGGACCGCCGCACCCGGCCGACGAGGAGTGCGCCCTCGATGAGGGCGAAGACCTCGGTGGCCAACGCGGCGTCGCCGAGGAGGTCCGCGAGGGAGGATTCCCAGTCGGCGTAGATCTCGGCGCACACCCCGCCGAGCGGGGCGGTGCCCGCAGTCTCGAGGGCGACCGTCGCGATCGGGCATCCCTTGGTGAAGTCGGAGGCGACCTGCCGGTCGGCGAGCGCTTCCAGGAGCCGTGTGACGACGTCCGCCGGCGAGCCGCCGAGGGAGTCGGCCATCAGGTCGTCGAGCGTGCCCGCGCTCTGCCGGAGCGCGGCCTCGACCAACTCGTCCTTGCCGCCCGGGAAGTGGAAGTAGAGCGAGCCGCGCGGTGCCCCGCTCCGTTCGAGCACCTCTGTGACGCCGGTCGCCGCCACGCCCTTCTCCTCGACCGCGGCCGCCATGACCGTGATCATCCGCAGTCTGGTCTCCTCGCCCTTCTTCATGGGTTCAGTATAGACCGGTCTACATATTTTGGCCCAGTGTGGCTGCAAGGGGCGGCTCGGGTCCCGCGCTACTCGGCCAGTGCGCGAAGGGTGCGCAGCATCTTGCGGCTCATCACGAAGCTGATCGGTTCGAGCAGGGTCGGGCCGAACGCGAGACTGCTCGCCCGCCCACCGCTGTGGGCGTAGCGTCCCCGCTCGATCAGGCGGGTGCCCCCGCCCCCGTCGTCGAGCAGGTGGAACGCCCACAGCGACGCGTCGGCGCCGTCGGGCGACGAACCGATCAGCACCAGATGCCGACCCTGCTCTATCGCGGCGACCGTCAGCGGTGGCGCTTTGGGGTGCAGCAGCACCGGATCACCCACCGCGAGGTGCTGGAACCGGTCGAGCACCTCGGTGGCGTTCCGGACGTGGCAGCCGACGAGGTTCTCGAGACCGGGGTAGCTGTAGAACCCGCCGCGGCCCTGGCCGAGCTGAACGATCCACGGCCACAACCGCTCCGGTGGTGCCGCGACGGTGATCGCATGGGTGTAACTCCAGGTCGCGTCGGGGACCAGGTCGTCGCCCGGGAAGGCGGCCGCGGCTTCCTCGTCCGTGGCACCCCAGGTGGCGCGCCAGTGGCGCAAAGGTCGCGCGAGCAGGTGCGCCGCAATCAGGACTGCGCCGCCGACCGACTCCACCACGGTGTGGGCGCGGTCGGTGGCGACCGCCCCGGCGCGGACCGCTACGTCCGTCTCCGCGGGCGGGCGGTGTCCGCGCTGGGCGAGCCACTGGTCGCGGCGCAGGCCCGGGACCACGTGATGCCGGATCGAGCCACGGATGCTGACCGGCGCGAGCAGCCACCACAGTGCGTGCACGTACGCCTCCGCCCGCTCGGGGCCGTCCCATTCGTACACGCCCCGATAGACCTCGCGCTCGTCGTGGGCGACCCACAGTTTCGAGACGAATCCGGGAAACCCCACGAACAGAGGGGTGTTGAGCAGGCTCTCCCACCGGAACAACGTGTGTGCCCGTCCGTGGATCCCACGGAGACGGAATTCGACCACCAGCACGCACGGGTCGGCTGTCGGAGGTTGCACCACCACGGTCTCCCGGTAGACCCGGCCGCGCGCGTCGTCGAAGCTGAGTTGCTCGCCGACCCACGAGGTACGGCGGCGGACGCGTCGCCGCGACGCCAGCACGGCGGTCATCGCGACGGAACGGACGATCCTTTTCGCGGCCACGCCGAACGCCAGATGCTCGGAAGTCGAACCGGACATGGTCACCTCTCCGGCGGCGACGGCGGACTCGTCCGCATGGCCACCTGCTCAAGACCCGTCAGTCGGACTCTAACTGAGCGGGCCCCCGGCAGCACCGCGTCAGACACAACTCCGTCAACGGACACGCTCATGGCAGTGTCGCGAACCCGGTAACTCGACCAGTTCCCTGAAACGGACATGTTCGGTTGGGGGACTGTTTCGGCCGAAACGTTGGAAATCCTCGGCTCGACGCGGCGGCAGGCGCAGGCGTCGAGCCGAGGACGTTTGGGGGTTCGGACTCAGTGCGTCCGGGGGGCGAGCGCGGTGGTGACGATCCGGTGGATCAGTCGCGCCGCGGTCCGCGCTGTGCGGTTGTCCACGTCGAGAGCGGGGTTCAGCTCGGCGACGTCGACCAGTCGTAGCTTGCCGCTGCGCGCCACCAGGTCGCACACCCGCTGGATCACCTCGAGCGGTACACCGAACGCGGCCGGGGCGCTGACCCCGGGGGCGACCGCGGCGGGCAGCACGTCGAGGTCGATCGTCAGGTAGACCACGTCGACGTCGTCGAGGAACTCCTCGACGAACGCCTGTACCGCAGGAAGATTCGTCGCCGTGCAGTCGTCGTCGAGGAGGTGGCGCACGCCGAGTTCGGCCGCGGTGGCGAACAGCGCCGAGGTGTTGCTGGGTTGCGAGATGCCCAGGACCGCATAGTCGAGGGCCCGGCCCAGAGCGATTTCGCGGTCGGCCATCTGCCGGAACGGGGTTCCGGAGCTCGGCCGGGGGTCGCTCCGAAGGTCGAAATGTGCGTCGAGGTTCAGGACACCGAGGCGCGCACCCGATGCGACGGCCGCCGAGTTCGCGATGCCGAGATAGCTGCCGTACGCCACCTCGTGTCCGCCGCCGAGGACGGTGACGAGGCTCCCGGCGTCGAGCAGGCCGGTGACGGCCGAGCCGAGCCGGTCCTGGCCCCCCTCGAGATCCTCGCCGACGACCTCGACGTCACCCGCGTCGAACACCCGAACCGGGGAAGCGAGCGACATGGAGGCGAGCGCGGTACGCAGCGCGGCCGGGCCGTCGGCGGCGCCCGGACGCCCCTTGTTGCGGCGCACCCCCTCGTCGCTGCGGAAACCGATGAGAACGCCTGCGCCGGAGCCGGTTCGGCCCTCGAGCGGTGCGACGGCGCGGTGCCAGCGCAGGTGTTCGTCGCCGGGGCCGTCGTCGCGCCCCGACCAGGCCGTGGGGGCGATGTCCGCGCTGCTCATCGTCGGTGCCCGTCCTTCCAGACCTCACGCACCAGCGCCACCCCGGGCCGGTAGGCCAGGTGCAGGTGGGACGGTGCGTCCAGCGCGATCAGATCGGCTCGGGCGCCGACCTGGATGCGCCCGATGTCGGTGCGCTGCAACGCCGCGGCGCCGCCGGCCGTCGCGGCCCACACGGCCTCGTCCGGGCTCATGTGCATCTCGCGCACCGCCAGCGCGATGCAGAAAGGGATGCTGGTGGTGTAGCTGGTTCCGGGATTGCAGTCCGCGGCCAGTGCGACGGTGGCGCCGGCGTCGAGCAGAGCGCGGGCGTCGGGGTACTTGTTGCGCGTGGAGAAGTCGGCTCCGGGCAGCAACGTGGCGACGGTGTCGCTCGCCGCCAGCGCCTCGACATCGGCGTCGGTCGTGTAGGTGACGTGGTCGACGGACGCGGCGTTCAACTCGACCGCCAACCGAACGCCGGCGCCGTAGCTGAGCTGATTGCCGTGCACCCGCGGGGTGAGCCCGGCGGCGATGCCGGCCTCGAGTACGGCCCGCGACTGGTCGGCGTCGAACGCGCCCTCTTCGCAGAACACGTCGATCCACTTCGCGTGCGGGGCACACTTGGGGACCATTTCCTCGACCACCATCCGCACGTAGTCGTCGCTGCGTCCCGCGAATTCCGGCGGCGTGACGTGCGCGGCGAGCAGGGTCGTCTCCGCGGTGTGTGCGGCGGCGACCTCGAGGCTGCGCAACTCGTCCGGGACCGACTGCCCGTAGCCGGACTTCGTCTCGATCGTGGTGGTGCCCGAGTGCAGCGACTCGGCGACGAGCCGGGCCACGTTCGCGCCCAGTTCGCCGTCCGAGGCGGCCCTCGTGGCGGCAATGGTGGTCCGGATACCGCCTGCTCCGTACGGGGCGCCGGTCATCCGGGCCGCGAACTCCTCCGCCCGTTCGCCGCCGAAGACGAGGTGGGCGTGGCTGTCGACGAACCCGGGCAGGGCGGCCCGGCCACGCAGGTCGTATCGGGATCCGGCACTGCCCTCCGGGATTCGGGATCGGGGGCCCACCCACTGGATGAGCCCGGCTCCCATGACCACAGCGGCGTCGTGGATCAGGCCGAGCGGGCCGTCGCCGTTCTCGGGATCGTTGGTGACCAGGGTGCCGATGTTGTCGACGACCGTCCAACGGCCGTCCTGCCCGGGTGCGTCGAGCATGGGTTACGCCTCCCGCATCGGGATGCGAACGCCGCGCTCGGCGGCGACCTGCGTCGCGTACTCGTACCCGGCGTCGGCGTGCCGGATGACGCCCATGCCCGGGTCGTTGGTGAGGACCCGCTCGAGCTTCTGCGCGGCCAGGTCGCTGCCGTCCGCGATGCACACCTGACCGGCGTGGATGGACCGGCCCATACCGACGCCGCCGCCGTGGTGGATGGACACCCAGGACGCGCCGGAAGCGGTGTTGACGAGAGCGTTCAGCAGCGGCCAGTCGGCGATGGCGTCGGAACCGTCGGCCATGGCCTCGGTCTCGCGGTAGGGCGATGCCACCGATCCGGAGTCGAGGTGGTCGCGGCCGATGGCGAGCGGCGCGGACAGCTCGCCGGAGGCGACCATCTCATTGAACTTGAGACCCGCCTTGTGGCGTTCGCCGTAGCCGAGCCAGCAGATGCGGGCGGGCAGGCCCTCGAACTGAACCTTCTCGCCCGCCATGGTGATCCAGCGCTTGAGGTGCTCGTTCTCGGGGAAGAGCTCGAGAATCGCGCGGTCGGTGGCCTCGATGTCCTTGGGGTCGCCGGAGAGCGCCGCCCACCGGAACGGTCCGAGGCCCTCCTCGAAGAGCGGCCGAATGTAGGCGGGAACGAAACCGGGAAACTCGAATGCCCTGTCGTATCCGCCCTTTCGGGCCTCGTCACGGATCGAGTTGCCGTAGTCGAACACCTCGGCGCCGGCATCCATGAACCCGACCATTGCCTCGACGTGCGCGGCCATCGACTTCTGTGCCTCGAGGGTGAAGTGCTCGGGGTCCTTCTCGGCCATCGCGTGCCAGTCTTCGAGCGCGATCCCGACCGGCAGGTAGGACAGCGGATCGTGCGCGGACGTCTGGTCGGTGACGATGTCGATCGGGGCGCCCATCTCGAGCAGGGCCGGGAAGACCTCGGCGGCGTTTCCGACCAGGCCGATGGACAGCGGCTTGCGGGCGTCGCGCATCTCGACGGCCAGCGCGAGCGCGGCGTCGATGCTCTCGGCCTTGGTGTCGAGGTAGCCGTGGGCGATACGGCGGTCGATGCGGGACGGGTCGACGTCCACGCAGATGGCCACGCCGTCGTTCATGGTGACCGCCAGCGGCTGCGCCCCGCCCATGCCGCCCACGCCGGCGGTGAGGGTGATGGTTCCGGCGAGGGTGCCGCCACTGTGCTCGTAGCGACCGGTGGCCGCGAGCTTGCGCGCCACCGCGCCGAAGGTCTCGTAGGTGCCCTGCAGGATGCCCTGGCTGCCGATGTAGATCCAGGAGCCGGCCGTCATCTGGCCGTACATCATCAGGCCCTCGGCCTCGAGCTTGCGGAAATGCTCCCAGTTGGCCCAGTCGCCGACCAGGTTGGAGTTGGCGAGCAGGACCCGCGGCGCCCATTCGTTGGTACGGAAGACCCCGACCGGCTTGCCGGACTGCACGAGCATCGTCTCGTCGGACTTCAGCGTCTGCAGCGTGCGGACGATGGCGTCGTAGGCCTCCCAGCTGCGCACGGCGCGACCGGTGCCGCCGTAGACCACCAGGTCGTCGGGTCGCTCCGCGACCTCGGGGTCGAGGTTGTTCATCAGCATCCGCAGGGCGCCCTCCTGCTGCCAGCCGAGGCAGGTCAGTTCGGGGCCGCGCGGGGCCCGGACGGGCCGGGGTCCGGTGGGGGAGTGGTTGGTCATCTCGGGTCTCCTGACGATGGTGTGTGACCCCCATGACACCTGTTCGATGCGACGCGGAACAGTGCCTCCGCCGAGAATTCTCGGATACGAGACAGGTTGAGTTGAGCGCCTCCGGTCGGGTGCCGATCAGTCGGGCCGATAGACTGGGGTGAAACGAGAGTGCCCACCAACGGGCGGATGTGGACGGGGATCAGGGTGGCGATTGACGAGTCCGATGTGGCGTCGCTCTATCGGGCCCGCGGGCACGAATCCGCGCCCGCCTATCAGCGGGTCAAGAACCTCATTGCCGAGCAGATCGTCTCGGGCCGTTGGCCGGAGGGAGACCAGCTGCCATCGGAGAACCAACTCGTCAACAGCCTGGGGTTGTCTCGAATGACCGTCAACCGGGCGTTGCGCGAACTGAGCGCGGACGGGCTGGTCGTGCGGCTAATGGGTGTCGGCACGTTCGTCGCCGAAAAGAAGGTCAGCTCAGCACTTTTCGAGGTACGCAACATCGCCGACGAGGTGACGCACAGGGGACACCGGCATCGCAGCGAGGTGGACTTCCTCCGCGCCGAGCCCGCCGAGGCAATCATCGCGCACCAGTTGGGAGTGCCCGACGGGAGCCCGGTGTTCCATTCCCGGGTGGTGCATTTCGAGGACGATCTGGCCATCCAGGTCGAAGATCGGCACGTCAATCCGGAGATCGCGCCCGAGTATCTCGACCAGGACTTCGCCGCGCAGACGCCCAACAACTACCTGATGTCGGTCGCGCCGCTCGGCCGGGGCGAGCACGTGGTCGAGTCGGTGCTCGCGACCCCGGACGAGTGCCGGCTCCTGGCGATCGGCGCGGCCGAGCCGTGCCTGCTGATCCACCGACGCACCTGGTCCGAGGGCAGGCTGGTGAGCACCGCACGACTGGTACACCCGGGCTCGCGTTACCGGCTCGAGGGCACCTTCGAGACGCAGTGAACCCGGAGCGGCCGCGGTGAGCCGCGGCCGCTCGCCCCGGCGGCGATCGGCTCAGACGCTACCGACCAGGCTCCGGATCTGGCGCACCGCAACGGACATGGCCGCGACATCGACGGACGAGTTCTCGAAGATCGCGTCGAGAGTCGAGCGTGCCCGCAGGAGACGGGTGGAGTTCCGCTCCTCCCACCGCGCGATCATCTCGGCGGCGGATTCCCCGGCGCCCGCCGGGTGACCGAGCAGGTCCAGGCACAGCGCGCGCAGGGAGCCGTACAGTTCGTCCCGCATCGCAAGGCGGGCAAGTGAGTTCCATCGGTCGTCGTAGGCCAGTCTCGACACCGACTGCAACAGGTGCACCGCGCCGAGATGTTGGCTCAGTGCGTAGTACAGCTCCGCGACCTCGGGCACCTCTCGGCCGCTGACGTCGGCGACCTCGATGATGTCGAGCAGGCCGAACTGGTCGAGCAGCAGGTGAACCCGGGCAGCGAGATCGTGCGGGACACCGGCGTCGACCGACGTGGCGACCCGTGCGTGCAGATCGGCAAGCTCTTGTCCGCGAAGCCAGTCCGGGACCACGTGTGCGTGGCGGGCGAGTCGGGGCGCGAACCTGGCGACTTCGGCGCCGATGTCGAGGGGCTGCGGCCGGTTGGCCAGCAGCCAGCGCGAGGCTCGGTCGAGCACCCGCTGGGTGTCGACCACCAGGGCATCGGTGACGGCCGTCGGCAGTCCACTCTCGTCGATGTCGGCCCACAACCGGTTCAGGTCGAAGATCCGGGCCGCGACGACGTGGGCGCGCACGGCGTCGGACCCGATCGCCGCCGAGTCCTCCGCGAGGCGGAACGCGAAAGTGATTCCGCCGTGGTCGATCACGTCGTTCGTCAGCATTGTCGCGACAATCTCGCGGCGTAGCCGGTGTGAGTCCAGGTGGTCGCCGAAGCGTTCCCACAGGGCATCCGGGAAGTACGCACGCAGCCGGTCGCGCAGCGCCGGATCGTCCGGCAGGTCACCGGCCAGCAGTTCGTCCTTGACGGCGAGTTTGACGTGCGCCATGAGGGTGGCCAGTTCCGGAGAGGTCAGCCCCTGGCGGTCCTGCGCACGCCGAGACAGCTCGCGCTTGTCCGGTAGCGCCTCGAGCGCGCGGACCAGTCCGCGGTCGTTCTCCAGCCTGGCGATCATCCGGGCGTGTACGCCGAGCGCGGCGGCGGCAGTGGATCGGCTCACGCCGAGGATCCGGTTCTGGGAGCGGTTGTCCGCCAGGACGAGTCGGCTCACCTCGTCGGTCATGGAGCGCATCAGTGCGTCCCGTTCACCCGCGGCGAGGTTTCCGGACGCCACCATGCCGGCGAGCAGGATCTTGATGTTGACCTCGCGGTCGGAGCAGTCGACGCCGGCCGAGTTGTCCAACGCGTCGGTGCTGACGCGGCCCCCGGCGCGGGCGAACTCGATGCGGCCGAGCGGCGTCAGCCCCAGGTTTCCGCCTTCCGCCACGACGCGGGCTCGCAGGTCGCATGCGTCGACCCGGACCCCGTCGTTGGCCTTGTCTCCCACCTCGGCGTGGGACTCGCTCGAGGCCTTGACGTACGTGCCGACGCCGCCGTTCCACGCCAGATCCACCGGGGCGCGCAGGATCGCGCCGATCAGCGCGGCGGGCGCGAGCGCGGTGACGTCGTCGGCGAGACCCAGCGCGCCTCGCGCCTCGGGGCTGATCGGGACCGATTTCGCCGAGCGCGCCCACACCCCGCCGCCCGCGCTGATCAGCGCGGGGGCGTAATCGGCCCAGGAGGAGCGGGGCAGGCCGAACAGTCGGTTGCGTTCCGCAAACGACGTCGCGGCATCCGGGGTGGGATCGAGGAAGATGTGACGGTGGTCGAAGGCCGCGACCAGTCTGATGTGCGTGCTGAGCAGCATGCCGTTGCCGAACACGTCGCCGCTCATGTCGCCGATGCCGACGACCGAGAAGTCCTCGCTCTGGGTGTCGCGGCCCATCTCGCGGAAGTGCCGCTGGACGCTCTCCCAGGCGCCGCGCGCGGTGATGCCCATCGCCTTGTGGTCGTACCCGACCGAACCCCCGGAGGCGAACGCGTCGCCGAGCCAGAAGCCGTACTCGGCGGCGACCTCGTTGGCGATGTCGGAGAAGGTGGCGGTGCCCTTGTCCGCGGCGACGACGAGGTAGGTGTCGTCGGTGTCGTGGCGGACCACGTCGCGGGCGGGAACGACGGCGCCGGCGGCCGAGTCGATGTTGTCGGTGACGTCGAGCAGGCCGGCGATGAACTGCCGGTAGCACGCGACGCCCTCGGCGAGGTGCGCCTCGCGATCGGTGGCGTCGACGCCTGTCGGCGCGGGCGGTTGTTTCACGACGAACCCGCCCTTGGCGCCCACCGGCACGATGACCGCGTTCTTCACCGCCTGCGCCTTCACCAGTCCGAGCACCTCGGTGCGGAAGTCCTCCTTGCGGTCCGACCACCGCAGGCCGCCGCGGGCCACGGCACCGAATCGCAGGTGCACCCCTTCGACCCGCGGCGAGCAGACGAAGATCTCGAATCGTGGCCGGGGGCGGGGGAGTTCGTCGATCTGCTGCGGATCGAACTTGAACGAGAGCAACGGCGAGCTGCCCCCGCGGGTGAAATAGTTGGTGCGCAGGGTGTTTCGGATGAGTGTCGTGAAGGCACGCAGGATTCGGTCCTCGTCGAGGCTGACCACGCTGCCGAGTGCGTCGTCGAGCCGGCCGGTCAGTGCGTCCTGCCGGTCCTCGTCGTTCGCCGTCGGGTCGAAGCGGGCTCCGAACAGCTCGACCAGCAACCGGGCGAACTCGGGGTGTGCGGAGAGGACCTCCGCGATCCTCACCTGGCTGTACGGAAAACTGGCCTGGCGCAGGAATTTTGCATAGGCGCGCAGCATCGACGCCTGCCGCCAGGTCAGACCCGCGCGCAGCACCAGGTGGTTGAAGGTGTCGACCTCTGCATCGCCGCGCCATGCCGCGGCGAAGGCGTCGGTGAATCGTGCGGCCATGCCGGGGTCGGACGGGGCGGGATCGACGTCGAGGGCGAGGCCGAAGTCGTAGATCCAGCAGTGGCTGCCGGCCGAGTCGGCCATCGGGTAGGGGCGCTCGTCGAGCACCTCGACGCCGAGGGATTGGATCACGGGCAGGATTCGGCTGAGCGAGACTGCTGCTCCGTCGATGTAGAGCGTCAGGCGCAGGTGGCCCCGTGCGGCGCCCGTCGGCGGGTGCAGGGCCACCTCGAACGAGTCGGAGCGCAACCCCTCGATTCGGGTGACGTCCGCGACGGCGCGTTCGGGGTCGAAGTCGTGTTTGTATGCCTCCGGCAGGGAGTCGGTGTAGGACTTCGCCAGCACCGGATCTGCCATCCGGTCGCGGAAGTCGTCGTCCCAGTCCTGCGTCATCGTCGGCTTCTCCTCGTGCGGCGGCAGTTGTATATACAGGACCATACAACCATGTGAACTGCCTCACAAGGGGTCGAATCGTGGTGCCTGCTCGCTCAGCGTGGAGCGGGGACGTGGCCTGAGATGTGGGAGGTCAGGCGCTCGGCGCCGCCCAGCAGGATCTGACCCACGGCGTCCGGCTCGGGATAGGCCAACTGTTTGCGCCAGGTGGTGCTCAGCGCCGCCACCGCACGGCCGTTGTGGTCGAACACCGCGGCGCCAACGGACCGCAGGCCCGTCGTCACCAGGTCCACCTCCTCTGCCCACCCGCGCGAGCGGGCCTCCGCGAGGATGCGGCGCAGTTCGGTCAGCGTCCGCGGGCCGAGCCCGGTCCGAGTGATGAAGTCGCCGCGCCGGGAGTACAGCGCCTTGACCTGAGCGTCGGGCAGGGCGGCGAGGATGGCGCGCCCGTTGGCGGTCAGGTGCGCGGGCAGCCGCACCCCGATATCGGTGATCAGTGAGACCTCGGCCGCGGGGCCGGACGTGGGGCGTTCCTTGAGGAGGTAGACGGTCTCGTTGCCGTGCAGGATCCCCAGGTGCACGGCCTGTCCGAGTTGCATGGCCAGTCGGTGCAGGATCGGCTGCGCGAGCCGCTCGAGCGGCTCGTGGCGCAGGTAGGCAGAGCCGATCTCGAAGGACGTCACCCCGAGCCCGTACGCCTGCTCGCCCGGCACGTACACCACGAAGCCGCGCTCCACCAGCACGGACAGAATGTGGTACACCGACGAACGCGGCAGATCCAGGTCGCGGGCGAGCGCGGCCGCCTGCACCGGACCCGGGCGCTGCGCGAGTCGCACCAGGATGTCGAGGGCGCGACCGACCGCCGGCGATGCGCTGGAACTCGCTGGCCTGACCACGCTGCCGATTCTGCCAGCCCGGGCGCGATCGTCACCGAGCTCGGCCCGAGCGGTCGTGGCATGCGGATTTGGATTGGTTCCAGCGGCGTGTCCTGCATGCTGACCATTGCGCCCCTGACGCCGGGACTTGACCCTGACACAGTGACAAGGACTCGAATGGTCGACGAAGGAGGTGGTTGTCGTGAACACAACCAACCGCGGTGGGTCGAATGCCTACCTCGTCGACGCCCTGGCCGCAGCCGACCCGTCGGCTCGGCTGCGGGCGGCACTCGCTGCAGGCACGGGTCGCGATCCCGGTCTCACGGAAACTCTCGTCGCTCGGTGTGCCGTCGAACCGGACTTCTTCGTCCGCGACATGCTGACCTGGTCGTTGTGCCGCCTGCCGGCCGAGATCACGGCGCCGAGACTGGTCCAGGAGCTCGGGTCCGGCACCGCGCAGGCCCGCAGTCAGGCGCTGCACACCCTGTCCAAGATCGGCGATCGGCTCGCCTGGCCCGCGGCGTCGGCACTGCTGCACGACGAGCACGACGAGGTCGCGCGCAGCGCGTGGCGGGCGGCCGTGGCGCTCGTGCCGCCCGACGACGAGGTCGCGCTCGCGGCCGATCTGGCGACCGAGCTCGGACGGGGCGACCGCGACATGCAGCTCAGTCTGAGCCGCGCGCTGGTGGCGCTCGGGGACGCCGTCCTGCCGGTCCTCGACGCGGCCGGGGCGAGTCCCGATCCGCGTATCCGTGCGCACGCGGATGCCACGAAGCAGCTCTGCCACGACCCCGACAGTGCGTTCACCCTCTCGCTCGAGATGGCGAAGCGCGTCGCGGTCACCGGCCCGGACACGTAGCGGGAGGAGACGGGATGTTGATCGGTGAGGTCTCGCGGCGGTCCGGCGTCAGCACGCGGATGCTGCGGCACTACGACACGCTGGGGCTGGTGAAGCCCACCGGCCGCACGTCCGGCGGCTACCGCGAGTACTCCGCCGACGACATCCGCCGCCTCTTCCACGTCGAGAGCCTTCGGACCCTCGGGCTGTCGTTGAACGAGGCGAGGCGCGCACTGGACGAGTCCGATTTCGCGCCGGGCGATCTGGTGGCAGACCTCATCCGTCACACGCGGGAGCGGATCGCCGCCGAGGAGGAACTGCTCACCAAGCTCGAACGCGTCGACGCCGCCTCGCCGGCGGAGTGGGACCATGTCCTGCGCCTCATCTCCCTGTTGCGCGCGCTGGAATCGGAGTCCGGGGCCCGGCGGCAGCAGGCGATCCTGTCTCAGGACGGGAACGCGGCGCTGCCCGTCGCGGCTCTGGTCGAGGCGGCCTTGTCGGAGGACGACCCCAATGTGGCCGGAGCACTGCGGTGGTCGTTGGCGAGGGCCGGTGGTCGGGGACTCGCGGGCCTGGCCACCGGTCTCGACTCGGAGAACGTCGACGTCCGGCGTCGGGCGACTGTCGCGATAGCGGCGGTGCAGACTGCGGAGGCAACGGTGCTGCTGAGACGTGCTCTCGATGATTCCGACGCCACGGTCCGCGGGCGTGCGGCCCTCGCGCTGGGCTCTCGGGGGAGCGTCGACTCGACGCCTGTCCTCCTCGAGATGGTCGTCGAGGGGCGGCGTGATGTCGAGGCCGCCGAGGTGTTGGGCCTGCTGACGGAGGTCTCGCCGGGCGACGATGACGTCGTCGGGGTCCTGCAGGACAAGCTCGACAGTGTCGATGACGCGGGCATGCGGCTGCGAATCACGCAGGCGCTGGCGGAGATTCCCGGGCCGGCGGCACGGGAGGCGCTGGCACGGCTGGCCGGCGACGGTGATCCGACGGTCGCGGGCACCGCGGCAGCGATCGTGAATACACGGGACCGCGGACGGCGACGGCGCCGCCCATCGTGATAGTCGAACGTCGAGGTACGCGGCACGCCGCGACGCCGCTGGATTGACTGGTGGCCCCAGCTCGCGGCGACAGGAATGCGATAGGAAATAGGCATGACGCCGGAGGAGCACGCTGCCCGCATCCGCTCACTGGGACTGCCGGAGGTAGTCGTGCGCATCGCCCTCGAGGGTGGCGTGACCGTGCACCCGGTCCTGCAGAACCAGGCCGACTCGGTGTGGGCGCCGGCCTGGTCGATCGTCGAGCGGCATCCCGAACTCGTGCCGTTGTGGGGCTCGGGTGCCACCGCGGTGCTCGCCGCGCCCGACGGTACCGTGCACTGGTGGAGCGCCGAGCACCCGGACGAACCGCTCGACACCTACCCCGACTTCGCGGCCGCCGTACGCAAAGTACTCACCGACCTCTGGGAACTGGATGCGGACGACGATGACCGTAACGCCGTCGCCGAGATGCTGCTGCCTACCGAGAAGGTCGAGGCAGCCCTCGAACCGGTCGAGCGCTGAGCGACGCACTTGAATTGACGAGTACGGCCGACACGCCGTGCAGAGGAGGCGAAGAAATGGCAGGCGGCTTCCCCGTGTTCCGGCTGTTCTCCGACGCGTCCGGGAGCGCGGTCCTTGTCAGGTTTCGGATGCCGGCCTTTTCGTCCACGAACGCTGACAGTGAAGACCACGCAGGGAACCAAGCCGACCGCATTACCCGTGACCTGCTCGACGCCATGCCTTCCGAGCGCGGACCATTCACGTTCATCGGCGCGCTCGAGGGGTACCCAGTCGGCGACATCCTCTTCGACGACACCGTGACAGCCGCCGAGCTCTGGTGGGCGCCAACCCGATACGGACCCACGTGGCTTGTCCTCGGAACCGCAGCCGACGAATCGAGTTTCTGGCGGCTCGTCGACGACGACGATGACCTCAGCACGCTCGGAGCCCACGGGCCGGTAACACGCCGGCGCGCCACCGTCATCGGAGCTCTCGCCCAAACCAACTGAGTCGCCCGGGACCCGGTCCGTCGATCGGCGGAACGTCGGTGCTGTCTGGTTCAATGTCGCCAGTATCGGACGCGGGAGGGTGAGGACACCATGGGGACTTGGGGCAGCGGCAATTTCGACGACGACACCGCCGCCGATCATCTTTCGGACCTGACCGGCAGGCTCGTCGACGAGGTCACCAAGGCGATGTCCGGTGACGCGGTCGAGATCGAGCCGGACGAGTACTGGGGCGTCGCGGTGCCTTGCAACCTGGAGTTGCTTCACCTGCTCGCGCAGCAGCCCTACGTCGGGGTCAGCCTGCCCGACCCGGAGACCATCGTGGGATGGAAGGACCGGTTCCTGGCCGTCTGGGAGGGGGCGATCGACGGGCTGGAGCCCAAGCCGGACTACAAGGAGCGGCGGCGCGAGGTCCTCGTGCGGACCTTCGACCAACTGGCGGAGTTGGCGAGGCGCGAGGGATGAGCACGGAGCGCACACTGACCGAATCCGAATCACCGTCCACTGCCGCACCCGGCGATGTCTTCGTCTTCCCCCTCGAACGGATTGGTCGCTACGGAGCCTGCCAGGTCGTCGCGGTCGACGAGTCCCGGGATCTCGCGACGGCCGCAGTCCTCGCCTGGACGGGCACCGAGATTCCGGACGTCACCACGCTGGCCGGCGTGCCGCGGATGGTGCGGGACTACATGTTCTGGACCCCGGAGGAGATGTTGAGGAACGTCCCCCTGCGCGTTCCCGCCTCCTACCTTCGGATCGGTTCGCTCCCCGTGACCGGCGAGACCGTCTCCCGTGCCTACTTCGCGTGGGAGTTCGACCGGGACGTCGAGCGGCAGTGCCGCTGGGACTCGATTCCCAGCGAGACGAGGACCGCGTTCTCGGCCGCGCTGGACGGTGGAGAAATGGCGCCGACACCGGGCCTCACGGACTCGCGCAGCGGCGAACAGTACGAGGCGCGCCTGGCCCATGCCCGCCGATTCAGTGACGACGCCGGCTACCGGATCGGCGACGACTTCAGCCTGGAATCGCTGCGCGCCTGGCCCGCCCTCTACCAGGTGGAGCTCCACGCGTGGCGCGACGACCTCCTGCCGTTCCTGGAAGCTTCACTGCTGGTGAAGGAACTGAGCCTCACCGGTCACGGACAACGGGAACTCGACTTCTCCCGCACGAACCTCGACCAACTCCAGATCGACATCACGGGACTACAACGACTCGTGCTCCCGCAGAGCCTCGACCACCTCACCTTGCGCGGCGAAGGCGCGGTCAACAGCTTCGACTCGCTGGACGCAATGATCGACGAGCTGAGCGCGGAGGAGCCCGCGTCGGAGCAGATGCTGCAGGTGGTCGCCGAGCGGGACGGCCGCTGGATCACGGTGAACCTCACCGGCGCCGTGCCGCCGGTGCGCGGCCTGGAGCGCACGCACGGCCTGCGGATCAGCGCCATCGAGGAGCTCGCGCTCGGTGACGTCGCCGAGCATTTCCCGGAGGCCTCCTGGCTCCACCTGTTCGGAGCCCCCGGTCTGCTCGACGAACTCGAGGAACTGCAGAGGCTGCCGCGGCTGGACACCCTGTGGATCTGCGACCTGTTCGGCTACGGCCCTTCCGACTTCCCGGGGCCCGACGAGCTCCCGTCCCTCACCGGCCTCGACCTCGACAGCATCCCCGCAGACGTCGCCACCGGCGTGCGCGCCCAGTACGCGTTGGTGCCGCGGGTCGAACTCACCGTCCGCAAACCTCGCAAACCCGAATGGCTGGCCGAGAACCTGGAGAACCCGCTCCGCCACTGGGACGGCCGTGACGGCATCCCCGATGCGGTCTCGAAGAAGGCCCGCGCAGCGTTCGTCGCGGCGCTCCGTCAGGTCCGCGAGGCCTGCGGCACCGACGAACCCACGCACACCGAATCGGTCATCACGGCGGTCACGGAGTTCCTCGACACAATCGCCACTCTCAACCGCAAGCATCAATTCCTCTACACCCTGGAACGCGATGAGGTCATCGACGCCGTCAACGCCCTGACCGAGAGTCTTTCCCCCGAAGCTGGTCGCGCTCTCGAACCGCTCATCGAGGACGCGCTGGACGACTGAACGTCAGTGAAGCCCCTCCGGGTCGTGCCACACGAACAGCTGCTGGTCCCGCTCGCGGGTCGCCCACGCGCGGGTGGGCGTCGGGTGTGGTGACCCGCCAGCCGCTTCGCCGTTTCCGTCCCAGCGCCAGCGGTGGATCGGGCAGTCGATCGTTCCGCCCACGACGGAGCCGTTGCTCAGGTCGCCGCCCATGTGCGGGCAGCGGGCGTCGAGAATCCTGATCTCGCCCCGGCTGTCGGCGAACGCGACGAGCTTGGTGCCGAACATCGCGATGGCATGTGGCTTGCCGTCGCGGTAGTTCTCGGCCGGTCCGAGGCAGTGCCATCCCGTCTCGACAGCGGTCAACGTGCGTCCCTTCGTTCCTGGTGTAGGCGCGCACCGTCCAGGGTCCAGTCGCGCGGCGCGGCGCGGCGTAGGCGTCGATTGACGCAAGCGTAGAAACGGCCGTGGCCGAGATGGAACGACTTCTCCCGCAGGGCGGGAGGGATCGAGCCGCGCAAGTGGTGCGTATCTGAGGGGTGGCTGTTGCCACCCCTCAGGGGACTGTTCGCATGCCGGGCACTCGACGGATGCTGGGGATCTGACGTCGACCACTCGCTGGGAGAGGCCCCTCGACCGGAAGGAACCCACCGCCATGCCACGCATCCTCGGCACCACCGTCCCTGACGTACATGAACACGGGCCGCCGGTCGCCTTGCCCGCCGTCGAATCCGTCCGTAAGGCGGTCCGCCACCACTGGGCCTACGCCCGGATCGGCATGTACCTGCTGCTCGCGTCCCTGCCGCTGCTTGCGATCTCGGCTCACGTGTTCGGTGTGGTGCCGATGAGTGCCACCGGTCCGCTGGTGATCATTCCGCTCGCGGCCACCCTCGCCGTGTTGTGCGTGTTCGCTCCGCACCCGATCGACCGCATCGTCGGCCATGGCCTCGGCTGGGGGATGTTCGCGTGTCTGGCCTATGACGTCTTCCGTCTCGACACCGTGTATCTGCTCGGCCTCTGGGGCGACTTCATTCCGCACATGGGTACGTGGCTCCACTCGGGAACCGATGCCCGGACCGGCGCGATCGTCGGCTACCTGTGGCGCTACCTCGGCGACGGCGGCGGAATCGGAATCGCCTTCTTCCTCATCGCCCTCGCGTTCGGCCTCCAGCATCGGTCACGCCGCACCGTCCTCCTCGCATTCGTCGCCTTCGCGGTGTTCCCCGTCTGGTCCGGCCTCATCGGGACGGTGGCCCTGTCGCCGCGCGGTCAACAGGACATGTTTCCGCTCACGCCGACGACGATCACACTGTCGCTGATCGGGCACCTGATCTTCGGGCTCGTGCTCGGCCTGGGCTTCCTGCGTGCGCGGGGCCGCCTCGGCCAGCACTGGCCGTGGCCGCCGCTGTTCCCGGTGCGGTCGAGGGCCGGTGCGGGACAGTCGCGCGTCGCGGCGCCGTCGCCCGCGTGTGGTGAATGCGGAGCGACTGCGGTCGAGGCCGAGCGGTAGCCGACCCTCGGCCGGTGCAGGCCGGGCCGTCCTGCGGCAGAGCGGGTATGAATGTGGCGTCGCCCAGTCGTGCAACGCATCTTGCCGCACCCTGGGTCGACAACCCGCCCCTCGAAGGTGCAAGGCTCCGGGTCGACGGACCGATCCGATGCCGATGGGCAGCAAGGGAAGTGCGGTCCGACCGACGGCGAAACGACAGGAAGGTCTCCACGTGCCCACCCCTCAGCTCCTCGAATCGCTCCCGGACCCCGAGGAGTTGCGGCGCCGCAGCATCGTGCTGGCCGCACTCGACGCGGTCATGACCACCGGTGCCTCCAAGTACATGTACCGACCGGGCTGGCGGGCCGACGAGTCGCTGGCCTCGATGGACAACGGCGCCGGCGACGAGTACTCGATCGTCTTCGGTCCCAACGGAACCTACATTCGGGGATTTGACCACGAATCGGTCATGAACACCTACGACCGGGCCGATGCCGCCCTCTGGCCGGGGCTCGTCGACCACCTGCCCGCCGTGTTTCGTTCCTACACAGATGATTTCACTCTCGACGGCGTGCCGACGATGACGGTGTGCCTGTGGTGGGCGGTGGGTGACTCGTCGTGGAACTGCTCGGACTTCGCCGATCCCGACGGCGATGTCTACGCGGACGGGGCGTCGTGGATGTTCGGGGCCTTGACCGACTGGACCCTGGACGGCTTCCTCGACCACGCGGCCTACTACGGGGGCGAGATGAGTCCGGCTGTCGCGCACCACCTCATGGCGTCGCTCCCGCTCACCGACGAGCACATTGCCGTCCTGAATCCCGCGGCGGACGCGACCGGGGTCCTTGCCGACGTCGCGGCGCTCCGGTATCCCGTGCAGGCGGACTGAACGCGTAGCGACGCCCGCGCGCGGCCGTGGGCGCGTATCTTCCACCGAGTGACCACAGCCGAGTTTGCAGCACGCGTCCCGCACAGCCGACGATCCGTCCTCCGCGGGGCGGCCCTGAGCCTGGGTGCCATCGCCGCCGGATCCGTCGTCGGACCGTTGGCCAACGCGCAGGTCGGGGCGGCGCCGACGGCGCTGCGCGGTAAGACCGCGGTCGTCGTCGGCAGCGGGTTCGGGGGCGCGGTCGCGGCACTGCGCCTCGGCCAGGCCGGTGTGCAGACCACGGTCCTCGAGCGCGGTCGGCGGTGGCCGATCGACCCGGCCGGCAACACCTTCTGCGCCGTCAACGAACCGGACCGCCGGGCCGCCTGGTTCGCCGACCAGTCCCCGATCAACCCGCTGACCAAGTTCACGCGCATCGACCGCTACCCCGGCCTCATCGACCGGGTCAAGGGCAACGGCATCGACGCGCTGTACGGGTCGGGGGTCGGCGGCGGCTCACTGGCGTTCGGCGCGTTCACCCCGCAGCCGCGGCGCAAGGACTTCACCCAGGTCTTTCCCGCCCAGATCGACTACGACGAACTGGATCGGACCTACTACCCGCGGGCCCGGAAGATGCTGGGCACCTCGCCGCTGCCGGCGGACCTGCTCGCGCATCCGAACTACCGGGGGGCGCGGGCCTGGCTGGACTACATCGAGGACTTCGGCGGCGAACCCGTCCTGCACGACTTCTGCGTCAACTGGGACGTCGTCCGCGACGAGCTCGCCGGGCGCAGGCCCGCGTCCTACTCGATCGGGGAGGGCCCGTACGGCACCAACTCCGGCGCCAAGAACAGCGTCGACCACAACTACCTGCCAGCCGCCGAGGCCACCGGAAACGTGTCCATCCTGCCGTTGCACGAGGTGGTCGAGATTCGCGAGGTGCCGGGGCAGGACCGCTTCGAGGTGTCGGCCAAGCGGATCGACGAGACCGGCGCGGTGCTCGAACACAAGACGTTCGTCGCCGACTTCGTGTTCATGGCCGCCGGCTCGTTCTACACCAGCTCGCTGTTGGCCACCGCGAAGGCGAAGGGCACGCTGACCCGGCTGAACGACAAGGTCGGCAAGGGATACGGCACCAACGGCGACTTCCTGATGTCGCGAGTCCTCCTGCGCCGCGACTGCGGTGCCAAGCAGGGTGGGCCCGGCGTCGCCGTCATGTACGACGACGACAATCCGGACGGGCCCATCTCCATCTCCTGGGAGGCCTCGCCGTTCCCGGACGTCGCCGGCGGCGGCATGATGGCCAACCTGATCCAGGTGATCACCGACGAACGCGGCAGCGTCGACTACAACCCGGCGACGGGCCGCGCCGAACTCAACTACCCGTTCGGCGAGGCGAACAGTGACGTCGACGCGCGCGGCAGGAACTTCGCCGGCCGCTTCCACGAGCGCACCGAGGTCCGGCAGGGTTCGCCCGCGACCGGGATCCCGGTCTACACCCGGCTGAGCGACTTCGGCTCGGGCTGCACCTGGCACGGACTCGGCGGTGCGGTGATGGGGCAGGCCTGCGACTTCGACGGCAAGGTCGACGGGTACCCGAACCTGTTCGTCGTCGACGGTGCCCTCCTGCCCGGGTCGACGGCGCTGGTCAACCCGGCACTGACAATCACGGCGGTGGCCGAACGTTGCCTGGACCGGTTCGTGCAGTCCCGATCGTGACGCGACGCCCTCGGGTGTCGGGCGGATGCAAGCAGAAGGAGTGCCGACCATGATCCTCCCGAAGGTCCGGGACCCTCGCTTCGTGACGATCCGACGCGGCGGGACCCTCACCGATTCGGATCACCGTCTCCTCGCCCTCTGGGCGGCATCGTGCGCGGAGCACGTCCTGGGTCTCTTCGAGTCGGCTCGGCCGCAGGACCCGCGGCCGCGGCAGGCGATCGAGCACGCCCGAGCCTGGGTGGGTGGCGAGGTCAAGATGATGCAGGCCCGCGCGGCGGGCGGCCATGCAATGGGCGCGGCCAGGGACCTGCGTGGGGCGCCGCGGCACGCCGCGTACGCCGCCGGCCAGGCCGGGGCCGTCGCACACGTCGCCGCGCACGAGCTCGGCGCGGCCGCCTATGCGATCAAGGCCGCGCGTGCCGCCGCGCCGGAGGGCGAGGGCGAGGCCGCAGGGCGACTCGAGTGCCAGTGGCAGCGCGACCAGCTCCCGGACGCAATTCGCGAGCTGGTCCTCGACGACCAGCGGTTGCGGAACGACATCTGCTGGTCGGTGTTCGACTGCTGAGTGCGTCGCCCGCACCGCCACACGCGGAGCAGTGTCGGTCGAGCGGGTCGTTGTCGGGACAACAGTCGAGTGAGGTCCCCGGCAACGGCCCGTTCGCGTAGCCGAACCCATGCGAGCGAAGCGTGCACACCCGGGCATCAATGGGGCTCGACACCCGGGTGTGCGCCCGGTCAGCGGAGCAATCGGTCAGCCAAGGTGATCCAATGGTCTGGATGGACGAAAGCCACCACTGTGTCGTGGGCGATCCCCGCCCGTGCGAAGGCGTCGTCCACTCCGGTGTATCGCGTGGACAACGATGCGTGCAACGACCCGCCGATGCCGGCGAAACCCAACTTCACCATGTCCTGGTAGGCGGGGCTCTCGGCCACCAGCGGTCCGGGCCGTCGCTCGATCCGCAGTATCGCCGAGTCGACCGACGGCACCGGCCTGAAGCTCTCCCGGCCGATCCGTCCGAGCAACTCCCAGGTGAACCACGGCCAGCTCTCGACCGTGACCAGGCTCCAGCGGCCGAAGTCGCCGGACCGTTTGCGCGCGTACTCCAATTGCGTGACAAGTGTCGCCGATGTCAGCGACGGGGCCCGCAGGCACCAGTCGACGATCTTCGACGTGATCGAAAACGGGATGTTGCCGACCACCGCGAACGGCTCGCGCGGCGGCCGGGCTGCGGTGAAGTCGCCCCTGACGACCTCGAGCCCGGTCCTGGCCTTGAGCTGGACGGCCAGTAGCGGGTCGATCTCGTAGCCGACGACATCGGCTCCGGTTCCGGCCAGGGCGACGGTGAGCGCGCCCTTGCCGGACCCGGGCTCCAGGACGAGGCCGACCGGTCTGGCCGCCTCGACCACCTGGTCGACGGCGCGCCTGTCGGTCAGGAAGTTCTGCGAGAGCTCGCGCCTGGCTCGGTCTCTGGGCGTGTGACCGCCCTTGCTGCGAGCCTTCGTCTGCGTGTGTGAATAGTTTCCGTGTGCGAATGACTGTGATGCCACAGCTGCTGCCCTTCCGGGTCCTCGAGTGAAAGAAGGTCTCGAAGGGCCCTGGGCGCGCCGGCGCGACCGGGGGGTCCGCTAGCGGGCCAGAGCCCGGCTGTGGCGGATGCGGATGAAGTGAAGACAATGCATGCGAGAGAACGTACGGCGTCGTCCCTGCCGCGGCAACGCAATTAATTGAGCCGCGGCCTCAATCGGATTCGAACCACTTCACGGACAGCGTCCGGGTTGCGGCGCGAGGCCGGCCCCGGTGACGGCGGTCGGACGGCTAATCGTTCTCGTGCTGTCGACGCGCGGGGAGCGGCAGCCACACCGGCTCCGCCGGGATCCGTTCCAGCACACCGCCGGCGAAGACGTCGTACATCGGAAGCTGCTCGGCATGCACGTAGCCGATGTGG
Source organism: Rhodococcus sp. P4_C10 (assembly GCF_056402135.1). NCBI lineage: Bacteria > Bacillati > Actinomycetota > Actinomycetes > Mycobacteriales > Nocardiaceae > Rhodococcus > Rhodococcus sp. P4_C10. The sequence goes on from NZ_JBFUHZ010000006.1 coordinate 182,377, forward strand.
CAGTCGCACACGTCCAGCGGACAGGGGCGCGGCCGCAACGCCTGCTCGAAGGATCCGTCGTACAGGTTGCCCAGTTCCTCGGGGACGAAATGGCAGCGCCGGACGGTGCCGGCACCGTCGACGGACACCACCGAGTCCCCCGTGCGGCACGCGCGCCCCCGCGTCCGGTGCGGACGCCGGCTGAACCCGAAGAGCGGGTCGATCCCGACCCAGTCGGCCGCGTCGGCGTCGGTGTACTCGTGGCCCTCGGCGGCGTTGACCCACAGGTACACCGAATCGGGCAGCTCGGCGCGCAGCCGCCGGGCCGCCTCGAGATGCTCCGGCAGTCCGACGACACCCACGCTGAAGCGCACGCCGAGCGCGGTCAGCTCGGCGGTCTTGGTCAGGAACCGGTCGTGGGGAGTCTGACCCGGGTGGTACGTGCACCACAGCGCGACCGCGTCGCGGTCGGCGTCGGCGAGCCAGCCGGTGCGACAGCTGAGGTTGGTCTGGATCGCCACCCTGCGAACCCGGGGCAGCCGCGACAGCGTCACCAGGGCTCGCCGGTACCAGGACCGAACCAGCCCCTCGCCCCACGGAGTGAACAGGATCGAGAGCTCCCGGTCCTGGTCCGCCACCCACGCGCAGAACCGGTCCAGGTCGGCCCGGTCGGCGCGCAGCTGCTCGGGGGTGTCCCGGCGTTTGGCGAACGGGCAGTACGGGCAGTCGTAGTCGCAGGACGCCAGCGGGCCCCGGTACAGGATGGTCAGCACCGTCAGCGGCCTTCGTACTCGGCCATCGCCGCCCGGACCTGCGGTGAGAACAGCTCCGGTCCGAGGGCGTCGGAGTAGGCCAGTCCCAGTGCGGTCAGCCGCACCCGGTCACCGTCGGAGAGAAGCCATCCGCGTTCGGTCCACCGGTCCAGCTCGGCGCCGAAATGCTCATGCGGGTCGACGCCGAACTGAGAACGGTAGTCCGCCAACGGCATTCCCGCCGCCTGCAGCACGGACTGCAGCAGGTGCCGGCGTCGGGCCTCGTCCTCGGTCATGGTGTGGCCCACCACGGCGCGGCGGAAGTCCGAGGTGGTGCCCGCCACGAAGTCGTCGATGATGGCGCGTACCTCCGTCGCGCCGACCGCGTAGTCGAAGGAGTAGTGCAGCCCTCGGGTGTACGACCTTGCGCCACAACCGAGTCCGATCATTCCGTCGGTCTGGCAGGCGTAGTCGTTCGGACCGAAATCGGGTGCGTCGGCGCGGCGGAACATGCGCATCGACTCCTGGACGTAGCCCGATGCGATCAGGTGATCGCGTCCGCGGCGGTACAGGTCCAGGCGGTGGGCGTCCCATGCCGGATCGGGCCCGGCCCCGCGGCGGGCCAGACCCGTGAGCGGCCGCACGTACAGCGGGTACAGGTACAACTCCTCGGGACGCCAGGCCAGCGCGGCGTCGAGGGAGGCGATCCAGGATTCCGGTGTCTGGCCGTCGATCCCGTAGATCAGATCGATGTTCAGGACCGCGATCGCGGCGTCGCGGATCCGTTGCAGGGCGGCCTCGACGTCCGAGCGCCGCTGCGGCCGGACCGCCGCCCGGGCCTCGGTGTCGTCGAAACTCTGCACCCCGAGGCTGAGCCGGGTGACGCCGCGCTCGGCCAGCACAGCGAGCCGGTCGGCGGTGGCCGTGGCCGGGGACGCCTCCACCGACAGGGGGACGGCCCGCAGGTCGGCGCCCATGCCTTCGGCGATGTCGCACAGCCGGTTCAGTTCCGCCGCGGTCAGGTAGGTGGGGGTACCGCCGCCGAACGCCGCCGTCGCGAACCGGGCCGACGGTGTCAGGGCCTCGCGCACCGCCTCGGCCTGCCGCTCGAGGGCGTCGAGGTATCGGGTGGTCAGCTCGCCCGGTGCGCCGACCCGGGTGAAGAGGTTGCAGAAGCCGCAGCGCACCTCGCAGAACGGCACATGCAGGTACAGCGACAGTGCGTCCTGTGGTTCGTCCGCCCACAGTTCGGTCAGGGTTGGACGCGGGTGCAGCGGCCGGTACGCCGTCTTGTGCGGATACGCGTACACGTAGTTCTGGTACGGCGGAACGTATCCCGTCGGCGCCACGCCCGGAGGCATCGGCAGGGGCAGGTCAATCGTGGTCATCGTGGTCCCTCTAGGAAGAAGTGGGCGTAGGGCACCGTCCACACCATGGGATGGCCGAGCCGATGCCCGGTGTACCCGTCCTCGCCGTAGGCGGTGCCGTGGTCGGAGCACACGATCGCGAGACACCGGCGCCGGCTCGACATTGCCGCGAACAGCCGACCGATGTGCCGATCCACGTACTCCAGCGCCGCCGCGTGCGTCGCCCGGGTGTCCCCGTGATCCGCGGTGGCTCCGTCGGTGAAGAACCAGTTCGGTTGGTGCAGCGCGGAAACGTTGACGAACAGGAAGAGGCGGCGATCGGCGGGAAGCCGAGCCACTGCCCGGGCGGCCAGGTCCACCTGTGCCTCGAACGAGGTCGGTGAGGTCACCCCGAGTTCGGGAGACCAGTGCGCCTCGTCGAACAGATCGGGAAGCACCGAACCCAGCGCACCTTGGCGGTTGAAGAAGCCGACACCGCCGATGCACACCGTGCGGTAGCCGGCGGCGGAGAGGCCCGCGACCAGATTCGACTCCGCGAACACGAAGGTCCCGTTCGCAGTGGACTCGCTCCCGGCGAATTCGGCCGCGAACAGCCGCGGGTGCGGCCCCTGCCGGGCCGGGGTGGGGAGGAACCCGGCGAACATCGCCTGGTGCGTGGCGTAGGTGAAGCTGCCGGGGGAGTGGCGTTCCTCCCATCGGCCGCCGGGCAGGTGCCGCGCCAGGTTCGGGATCCGCCCGGCGGCCGCCAGCTCGCAGGCCACGTCGTAGCGCAGGGTGTCGAGTGTGACCAGCAGGATGTCGTCGGAGCCGACGACGGCGTTCATGTCCGGCTGTGCCGCAGTCGATTCCGGCGGTGCGGCGGGCACCCCGTCAGGCCGCGACATGATCGGCCCATCCTGTGACCGCGGCCAGTTGCGCCGCATAGGTGTCGAGCCCGTCGGCGCGGCCCGGGAGCCCGCTCAGTCCCGGGAGCAGGTCACCGAACGCGTTCACCTCACCGACCGCGGCGCCGCGCCAGTTCGCGGCGGGCAGCAGGTCCACCCCGACGCACAGGGTGCGCGGGAACTGTGCGGCGGCCCGTTCCGCGACGGCGAGCGCGTTTTCCCAGCCGTATCCCGCGGCGTCGAAACCTGCCCGCGCGATCTCCAGGTCGCCGCGTTGCCCGCCCAGGTGCAGGTTGGTCATGGGGTGGGCGCTGGTGCGGAGCACCGCGTGGGTCGCCCGGCCGGCGACCACCACGATGCGCAGGTCCGCGGCGGCGCCCCGCCATGACGGCTTCGGCAACCACGCCTCGATGTGCAGGAGTTCGGCGGCCAGGGCGTCGACGAGGGCGCCGACCTCGGCTTCTCCCGTGAATCGGCGGACGCGCAGCGAGTTGTAGACACCGTCCGCCGCGATCTCCGTGCTGCTGCGGGCCTGTATCCGGTCACCGGATGCGGTCTCCACCGCGACCACCCCGGCCGCGGAGGATCCGTGCGCGGGTTTGACGAAGAACCGCCGCAACCCGGCGGCGGCGGCCAATTCGCGCACCTCCGGCCAGTCCCGCGGCACCGGCGCATCGCCGCCCGAGGTGGGGGAGGGCGGCACCGGGACGCCCCCGGCCGCGAGGGCCGCGTGGCACCGTCGCTTGTCGAACAGCACGGCCAGATCGTCCGGATCGGTCAGCGGTCGTCCGCCGCGCAGCGTTCCGACCGCGGCGAGCAGCGACGCGTACCACCGAGGGCCGCCGGCGATGCGGGTCGGATCTCCGGGTCCGCGCAGCAGCGCGTCCACCTCGGGGTCTTCGCCGGGCGAGTCGAGGCGCACCAACTCGTCGGGGTCGAACCGTGCGCCGCGCTCTGCGAGTACCTCGCGCCAGGACACCACCCGCGGGGTGGGCATGCCGGAGCGGGCCGCGGCGTCCAGCAGCATCGTCACGCGGCGGTTCTCCGGATTGCCCACTACCGCCAGGCGGGGACGTGTCATTCGCCGACCGCGACCGACCGGTAGATCGTTCCGTCGTATTCGTCCTCGTCGGCATCCTCGCTGTCGAGGTTCAGTTCCACCCCGGACGGCTCGAGTGCCGCCCGAAAACGTTCCCGCATGCCGTCGCTGAGGTAGTTGTGGTGCAGGTCCAGCGATTCGAGGTGGGTGAGCGACTGCCCGGCGAGCAGCGCCTCGCCGCCCGCGTCCAGCAGCACGCCCTTCGACAGATCCAGGGCGCGCAGTTGCGGGAGGATCGGCGCCGTCGCGACGGCGGCCGCGACCGCGTCCTGCTGGTCACTGTTCGAGAGTGCGAGGCGGGTCAACCGCGGGAGCTTCTCACCGGAGAGGATCGGGGCGAGGTCCTCGACGGACGAATCGGCACCGTACTCCTCTGTGCCCAACCACAACTCCAGTTCGGTCAGGGCCGGCAGATCCGAAGCGGCCACGGCGCGGACCACGTCGGCGGGCAGGCCACCCGTCTCGATCACCAGGCTGCGCAGGTTCTCGTGCCGGACAGGGGTCAGCTCCAGCTGGTTGCCGCCGCGTACCCCCAGGTGCTCCAGCCGAGGAAACGCCGTCAGCAGGGCCGTGACGTCCGACTGCACGATCCACGAGATCTCGCAGTCCTCGGAGGTCATGTCCCCGAGGAACAGGGACCGCAATGCGGGCAGTTCGCCGGCGGCCGCGGCGAGAGCCGCCACCACGGGAGCGGAGCCCTCGTCGTACGGATCGGACCAGCCGCCGACGACGATCGCCTGCACGCTCGCCGCCTCGACCGCGGCACGGAACTTTGCGAACGCCTCCGGCCAGTCGAAGGGCGGTTCGTACGTGGGCACGGAGATTCGCCAGGCGACCGGGCCCTGGTCGGGCACGGTGGGGGCGGTGGCAGTGTCGATGGGGAATTCCACGACGGGAAGGCCGTGGAATTCGGTCTGCAGCTCTGTGATCACCTGGGGCGCTCCTGGTTCTCGGGCGGATTCGACGGGGATTATGCCGGACTTGCGAAGGTCGAGATGAACCCACCGGGTGGATGGGTGTCAATTCGAGAGACGCATTCAGTGGTTGTGTTCGAGTCCGGCTTCGGTGGGGTGCGCACGTAGGGATGCACCCGGGGGAAGATGGCTCATGCCCTTCACTCTGCCTGCAGGCACCGACATCCTGGTCGAGACCGAGGTCAAACACTCCCGGTTCATCGCGGTGCTGCGGCGTGTCGACCGAGCAGCCGAGGCGCAGGACTTCCTCGACGAGCAGCGACGCCGGTATCCCGATGCGCGGCATCACTGTTGGGCCTATATCACCGGAAACGAGCCATCGGAGCGGGCCGAACGCGCGGGGGACGACGGGGAACCCGGCGGAACCGCCGGGGTGCCGATGCTGCAGGTACTGCGCACCCGGGACCTGGTCGACGTCGCAGTAGTCGTGACGCGGTACTTCGGCGGTGTCAAACTCGGCGCCGGTGGGCTCGTGCGGGCGTACTCGGGGGCGGTGGCGGCGGTGGTCGACGCGGCGCCACTGGTCGGCCGCCAACGCCTCGAGCTGCTGACGCTCGAGGTCGGTCACGACACCGCGGGCAGGGTGGAGGCCGAACTCCGCGGTCGCGGAGTCGCCGTCGTCGACACCGACTACGGCGCGGCCGTCACCCTCACCCTCGCCACCCGGGACCCCGCCCGGCTGGCCGACACGGTAGCCGAAATCACTGCCGGCGCAGGCGAGCTCGTCCCGGCGGGTGCGCGGTGGGTGGACGTGTGAGCAGGCCGCGAGCGTATGTTCACGTCACTCTCGCCCCGCCGAGATCCATTGCGGTCCATTGAAGGTCAGGTTGCGATCGCCGGTGACCAGATCCGCCGCGCCGTCGAGCCTCGACATCTGGTCGTCGCCGAGCGACACCCGGACCGCGCCCGCGTTCTCGTCGACCCGCGCCGCCCGGCGGGTACCGGGGATCGGCGCGACCGGCACACCGAGCCGCTCGCCCTGTGCCAAGAGCCATGCCAGCGCCACCTGCGCCGGCGTGGACGACGCCTCGTCGGCGACCGCGCGCACCACGTCCACGACGACCTGGTTCGCCTCGAAGTTCTCGTCGAATCGGGGCTGTCCCTTGCGCATCGAACCGGACACGCTGTCCTTGGTGAGCGTGCCGGTGAGGAATCCGCGACCGAGCGGCGAGTAGGGGACGAAACCCGCCCCGACCTCGATCGCGGCGGGCACCACCTGACGCTCGACATCGCGCGACCAGATGCTCCATTCGCTCTGCACCGCGGTGATCGGATGCACCGCCGCGGCCGCACGCAGCTCGTCGCCGGTCACCTCGGACAGTCCGAGGTGCCGCACCTTGCCCTCCTCGACCAGTTCGGCCATCGCGCCGACGGTCTCCTCGATCGGCCGGCCGAGCTCACGCCGGTGCATGTAGTACAGGTCGATGACGTCGGTGCCGAGCCGCCGCAGCGAGGCCTCGCACGCCGACCGGATGTAGTCGCGGTCGCCGCGGGTCGGCGTGTCCCCGGGCTGGTCGCCGATTCTTCCGGTGATTCCGAACTTGGTCGCGAGCTGAACCTCGTCGCGGCGGGTGCGCAGCACCTGGGAGATCAGTTCCTCGTTGGTGCCCGCAGGCCCGAGCGCGTCCGGGCGGGGTCGGCCGTACACGTCGGCGGTGTCGATGAAGGTGACGCCGATGTCGAGCGCGTGGTGCAGGGTGGTCAGCGCCTCGGACGGATCGGTCGGCCCGTAGACGTGACTCAGCGCCATCGCGCCGAAGCCGATGCGGCTGACCGCCAGCCCGTGGCCGAGGTCGACCGTCGATGCCTGACTCATAGCGAATCTCCTTGTCGTTCGAGAACGGTGAGGTCGGTGATCGGCGCGTTGCCGCAGTCCAGGCCGCGGTCGATCAGCCCTCGGTAGTGCTCGACCTTGTCGTCGATCGCGCCGAGGTCCTGGTGCAGCTGGTCGAGTTGGGCGAGGACTCGTTCACGATGCGCGAGCAGCAGCGTCATCCGGCGTCCGTGGCTGGCTGCGCCCTCCTCGTAGAGTTCGAGGAACCGCCGGATCTCCGCCACCGGCATGCCGGTGCGGCGGAGCCGAATGATCAGCTGGATCATCCGCAGTGAGGCGTCGTCGTATCGGCGGCGCCCGTCGCTCCCGCGCTCGACCCGCGGGATCAGACCCTCACGCTCGTACCAGCGAAGCGTGTCGCGGGTCAGCCCGGTCGCCTCGGAGACCTCCGCGATGCCCAGTGCCGTCGTCATGGGTACCGACGCTAGGTGCTGGAGTGCACTCCAGCGCAAGCGTCGGCTCGGATCACCGTGATTCCCTCCTTCGCCAGTGCGGCCAGCGCCCGGCGATGGGACCCGGCAGTCGTGCCCGCGCAGGCATCGGCGACGACGGACACGCGGTACCCGAGCGCGCGAGCCGACCCCGCCGCGAGCGCAACCCCGTGCTCGGTCGCGATGCCGGTGAGTACGACATCGGTGATCCCACGCAGGCGCAGGTTCGTGTCCAGGTCGGGGTTGGTGAAGACGTCGCGCTCGTACTTCGTCAGCACCAGATCGCCCTCGTCCGGCGCCAACCCCGGATGAAACGACGCGCCGTGGCCCGCCGGATCCGACCGCATCGGATCGGCCGGGTCCGTGCTCACGTACCGGGTGCACACAACCGCCGCTCCCTCGGTCCGAAGCCGGGCGCGGGCCGACGCCGCCCGGCCGACGACCTCGCGGTCGTGCGCCAGCGCGACGATCCAGTGCTGGAAGTCGATCTCGATCAGTGCGGTGGTGGCCATTCGCGGCACGCTAGCGGCTGGAGAGCGCTCCAGCGCAAGCCCCGTGCGCCGGGTCGGCTCACCCGAACCGGGGCAGTCCCCACCGGGAGCGCCACGGGGAGGTGGTCGTCGTCCACTTCCGCTGTGGCGGTTCCGGTATCGCCTGCTCCCCAGCGTCTCCGCGCGAGTCGACGTGGGTCTTGACACGACGTCAGCCGCGGCCGTTGACTGGGACGCAAGCTTGTGTTGGCTCGCCCGACGGTCTGGGAGGTTGACGTATGCGCGGCACAGGGTTGGCGGGTCCGGGGCATCGACGCGGCGCATCATCCCGCCGCAGGACCGTCGCGGTACTGGCACTGGTTGGAGCGTGCATCCTCTCCCAGGCGACTACCCAGACGGCCGGGGCCGAACCAGCGGCAGGGAACGTCGACACCGGGTTCGCGATCCCCTTTGCCGGGGCGCCCGGCTACGAGCACCTGGCGCCGACGCAGGTGACCAGCCCGGGTCAGCTCAACGAGCCACTCGGACAGCAAGCGGCGGACGAGATTGCCGGCCAGGTGGGGCTCAGCAGGGCCGACGCCCTGTCCGAGCAGCAGTATCGCGACCTCGTCGCCGGCGGCGGAGTCGGCGGCAGCCGCGAGGCCGGCGAGGTGATCGATGCATGCGCCCGGATCCTCACCAATACGACCGGTCGTCCCCTCTACGCCGACGTCGACGGCCACCCCGCACCGTCGGTTCTGGCCAGCTACGGGCTCTACGTGAACACCGGTGGGCTGCTGGAGAGTCCGGCCAACGCGGCCGCGCCGACGCGGCAGGTGAACTCATTGATCGCGCCCGGCGGTTTTGTGGGCACGTGGTTGAGGGACAACGGTGCGACACGGACCCTGACAGCGCTCTACCGGTCGGCGTACACGGTGCAAGCGGTGTACGGCTTCGCGGCGCAACAGATTTCGGGCACAGCCCAACTGGTGACCAACACCAAGGGGGATGTGAGCTCGGAGGTGGGCATGTCGATGGCGCCGCCGCTGTGGATAGTGAACTTCGCCCTGCTCTACATCTTGAAGCCTTCCCTGGCCGCCGCGATGCCCGCCCACTGGGCCCCCATTCCCTCGGCGGTTGCCGACGCCGTGAGGTCGAGCCCCACCGGCCAGGTTCCTTTCAGCGACTATGCGTCCTACTTCCGTTGATTCGATTCCGAAGCCCCGGCGAGGTCTCGTCGTTCACCGGCGGTAGGTCCGGCACGCCGAGCTGCTCGGCGGTCAACCCTGATGGGACCGGTCGCTTGGGGTTCGTCGGCCCGCGCCAACGCCGCGCCAGGGGTTGACAACTTACAACCAGTTGGTTGTATGTTTGTTGGGTGAACGGAGACGACGAGGACCGCGCGGACGCCCTGTTCCGTGCGCTCGCCGACCGGACGCGGCGCGACATCATGCGTCGGGTGCTGGCCGGGGAGCACTCGGTTTCCGCGCTCGCCGCGAAGTACGAGATGAGCTTCGCCGCGGTGCAGAAGCACGTCGCCGTGTTGGAGAAGGCCGGCCTGATCACCAAGCGACGCAGCGGTCGAGAGCATCTCGCCAGCGGCGACGTGACGGCGTTGCGGTCGGTGGCGGCCATGCTCACCGAGTTGGAGCAGGTGTGGCGCGGCCGCATCGCACGTATCGACGAACTCATCGCGTTCGACTCGCCCAAGGAGGGCTGAACCATGCCTGTGACCGACGTCCAGCAGGACCTCGACAACCGCACCCTGACCATCACCGCAGACTTCGCCGCGCCGGTGGAGCGCATCTGGCAGGTCTACGCCGACCCGCGCCAGTTGGAGAAGGTGTGGGGCCCGCCGACCTACCCGGCGACCGTGGTCGACCACGCGCTCGCGCCGGGCGGCCGCGTCACGTACTTCATGACCGGCCCGGACGGCGGCAAGTTCGCCGGCTACTGGGAGATCTCGGCGGTCGACGAGCCGACGAGCTTCTCGTTCGACGACGGTTTCGCCGACGAGGATTTCAACCCGAACCCCGCGATGCCGGTCTCGAAGAACGTCTTCACCTTCGCCGAGCACGACGGCGGCACGCGCGCGACCTACGTGAGCACCTACGAGTCCGTCGAGGCGTTGCAGCAGGTGCTGGACATGGGTGTGGTCGAGGGTGCCTCGTCGGCGATCAACCAGATCGACGACCTGATCTCCGCCTGAGAGCGCGCCGGCGCCGGACCGTCCCCAGGGTCTCGGGGGCGGTCCGGGCGGATCGCCGGCCGGCTGACCCCGAGCATCGTGGTAGCCGGTGCCGCCACCACCTACGTCGCCGCGAAGCACCGGTGATGGAGTTCGAGCGTCGACTGGCCCAGGGGCGCGGAGATCAACCGACGAGGGGCTCGGTGACCGAGTGACAGGGCGCCCATGATCTTCGGGGCGCCCTTCTCGTAGAACGTGTCGAGATCGCGGATCTCGAACCCGGCTGCTCGCACGAGAGCTGGGATCTCGCGGGTGAGGTGACAGCCGCCCGCAAGGGCCCTCTGGATCGGTTCGAGGCGGTGCTGCCAGCGTCGGACCTTCTCGTGCGGGGCACGACCGTGTTCGACGAAATGCAGGGTGCCGCCCGGCTTCAGGACCCGCCGCACCTCGCGCAGGGCGGCGTCCACGTCGGGGATGGTGCACATCGTCCAGGTCGACAGTGCGGTGTCGAAGGTGTTGTCGGGGTAGGGAAGTGATTGGCCGTCCAGCCCGGAGCGTTCGACGGGGACGGGGGAGGCCGCGAGTCGGCTGCCGGCCAGTTTCCACGCCAGGTCCGCGGGTTCGACGGCGCCGACGGAATCGACGGTGGAGGGGTAGAACGGAACATTGAGACCGGACCCGAACCCGATTTCGATCACGCGACCGTGCAGTCCGGCGCACACCCGCTTCCGTGACGGTTCGGTCAATGACATCCCACACGAGCTGTTCACCAGTCGTGGAACGATCTGATCCCCGTAGAACCCCATGGCAGCCTCCCCATTGCTCGCAATTCCCGCCTGTCCCAGCATTCTACGGTCACGCAGGGCATTGGGCCGGCGACTTGCGTTGCGCGGGCGGGCTCGACGGCGCATATCGATAATCTTGCATTATGGGATTGCAATCCCACTGAATGAACGAATGCGTACGCTTGAGCCATGGGCAACGAGGAAACCGTTTACACGCACGGTCACGACGAGTCCGTGCTGCGCAATCATCGATGGCGGACGGCCGCGAACTCCGCCGCGTACCTGGTGCCGAGCCTGCGGCCGGACATGACCCTCCTCGACGTCGGATGTGGTCCCGGGACAATCACCGCCGACCTCGCTGGACTCGTCGCTCAGGTCACCGCCGTCGAAAAGACCGACGGCGCACTCGACCTCGCCCGGGAGGAATTCGCGCGGCGTGGCGTCACCAACGTGGAGGCGGTCGTCTCCGACATCCACGCGCTCGATTTCCCCGACGACACCTTCGACGTCGTCCACGCCCATCAGGTCCTGCAACACGTCGGCGACCCGGTGCAGGCGCTGCGCGAAATGGCCCGCGTCTGCCGGCCGGGTGGCATCGTCGCGGCCCGTGATGCCGACTACGGCACCTTCACCTGGTACCCCGAGAATCCCGAGCTCGACCGGTGGCTGTCGCTCTACAAGGACATCGCCCGCGCGAACGGCGGCGAGCCCGACGCCGGCAGGCGCCTCCGCGCCTGGGCGCACGCCGCCGGCCTCGACGACGTGGTCACAACGGCGAGCACGTGGTGCTTCTCGTCCGACGACGACAGGGAATGGTGGGGCGGGTCGTGGGCCGACCGGGTCCTGCACTCGAACTACGCCGACCGGGCCGTCGAACTGGGACTCGCCGCCCCGGATGACCTCGCGCGCCTCTCGGGAGGCTGGCGAACTTGGACCGCCGACGACGACGGTTGGTTCGCCCTGCTCCACAGTGAGATCCTCTGCCGCGTAAGCGTGTAGCGCCCGCGGCAACCAGGCCGGGGTACTCAGTCCAGCGCCATCCGCACCGCGAATACTCCGAGTATCCCCCCGGCGAGCCACTTCTGGATGCTCAACCAGACCGGCCGCCGTGTGAGAAACGACGAGATGGACGACGACGCCAGAACGATCATGGCATTGACGGCCACCGCGACCAGGATCTGGATGGTTCCCAGGAGGAGGGACTGCTGCCAGACGGGGCCGCGTGACGGATCGACGAACTGCGGGATGAGTGCGACGTACATCAGGGCGATCTTCGGATTGAGGATGTTGGTGACAAATCCCATTCCGAAGAGTCGGAAACTGCTGTGGCGCTCCAGTTCTGAAACTTCGAACGCGGACCTTCCGCCTGGTCTGAGCATGCGCCACGCGAGATAGCCCAGGTAGGCCGCGCCGGCAATCTTGATCACGACGAACAGTGCGGGGACAGCGAAGAACACGGCGGTCAGTCCCAGTGAGGCAGCGGTCAGATAGGCGAGGAAGCCGACGGCCACCCCGCTGAGCGACATCATTCCCGCACGCCGCCCCTGGCTGATGCTGCGAGAGGCGAGGTAGATCATGTTGGGTCCCGGGGTCAGGACCATTGTCAGGGCAACGAGTGCCACTCCTGCCATCGCGGCCGTTGTCACCATCGTCAATTCCTTTGACTCGTCATGCGGACTCGTCGAGTCAACCTCGGGTGGGTTCCGGCGCCAAGATCCACTTGGGAGTGAGTGGACTGCCTGGTCGGCCGCCGGGCCCACCTGCTCGAGGTCGGGCGGTCCGGAGGTCGGCGCGGCCGCTGTTCGCGTGGGCGGCCGCGGTCTCCTCAGCGGTCAGCTTCCGGGTGTGGACTGCAGGTCCTCCTCCGCGACCCCCAGCCCGGACAGGTAGGCCGCGGCCGCCGGCGCCGGCCGCAGCCGGCTCCACACCAGGTGCTCGATCCTCGTCGGGGGGTCGAGCAGTTCGACGACACACAGGTCGGGGAACTGCGACACCACGGATGCGGGCAGCAGGCCGATGCACAGGCCCTGCCGAATCAGGCGGGCGAAGAAGTCCACGGCCATCACCTCGAAGGCGACCTCGCGCCGAACGCCGGCCGCCGCGAAGGCCTCGTCGGACTGCGCGCGGCCGCCGGATCCCGCCGGGAAGTCGACGAACGTCTCGCCGGACAGCCGGCGCAGGTCCACCCCGCGGTCCTCGGCCAGCGGGTGGCCCGCCGGCACCAGCGCAACCAATTCGCCACGCGCAAGCTCGATTCTTCGCACCCCCGTCGGCTGGATGCCCGGTGCCAAACCGAGGAAGGCGACGTCCAGGGCGCCCTGCCGGACGTGGTCGACCAGGTCGCCGCTCGCGCCCATCCGCAGGCTGATCCGCACCTGCGGGTGGAGCGAACGGAAGTCCCTCAGCGACGCGGCGAGGTCGATCGCGCCGACAGTCGGGATCGCGCCGATCGCGAGCCGGCCGCGGATCTCGCCGGCGGCGGCTGTGACCTCCGCGCGGGCTCGTTCGGCGGCTTCCACGCTCTGCCGGGCAGCGGGGAGAAATGCCTCGCCGGCGGGTGTGAGTTGAACTCTACGGCTGGTCCGGTCGAAGAGCTTGGCGCCGAGTTCGCGCTCCAGGCGGGCAATCTGGTGACTCAGGGCGGACTGGACCACCAGGCAGCGCTCCGCGGCCCGGGTGAAGTTCTTCGTCTCCGCGACGGCGATGACGTAACGCATCTGCTGCAGCTCCATCCATCTATCTTGAATCACGATCGTTCCGGTGACAAACATGTGTTGGACTCATTGATCAATCCTGGCCAGGCTTGCGTGCATGACGAACTCGATGACGCGAACCGGGCAGCGCGGCCCCGTGGACGCCCCGGAGGCCGGGGGAGGGCTGAGCCGGGGGCTGCTGCTGCTCATGTCGGTCTCGACCGGCCTCGTGGTGGCGGGCAACTACTTCGCGCAACCGCTGCTGGACGTGATCCGCCGGGACCTCGAACTCAGCCCGTCGATGGCGGCGCTGATCGTCACCGCCGCCCAGGCCGGCTACGCCGTGGGTCTGATCCTGCTGCTTCCGCTGGGAGACCTCCTGGAGCGGCGCCGCCTGACGGTGGGGTTGTTCGGCGCCACCGCGGTGTTCCTGCTGATGTCGGCCACCGCGCCCAACGGCGCCGTGCTCCTGACGGGCACCGCCCTCGCCGCCGTGACCTCGGTGTCGGCTCAGGTGCTTGTGACATTCGCCGTTGCCCTCGCGTCGCCCGAGCATCGCGGCCGGGTGGTGGGGACGGTGATGAGCGGACTACTGCTCGGAGGCCTTCTGGCACGGACGATCTCGGGGGTGTTGTCCGAGTTCGGGGGCTGGCGGACGGTCTACTGGGTCAACGCGATCCTGCTGGCCGTCGTGGCGGTGTTGCTGTGGCGCGTCCTGCCCCGACTGCACACGCCCGCCGGGATGTCCTACCCCGCCTTGCTCCGCTCGACCGTGGTCCTGTTGCGGACCGAACCCGTACTTCGTTGGCGTGCAGGCATTGCCGCGCTCTCGCTCGCCTCGTTCAACGTGTTCTGGACTGCGGTGACCTTCCTGCTGGTCGGGGACCACTACCGGTGGTCGGAGGCGGTCATCGGACTCTTCGGACTGGTCGGTGTCGCGGGGACGATCGCCACCCCGGTGGCCGGCCGGCTCGCCGACCGCGGATACGTGCACTGGGTGGCGGGGGTGGGCACGGCGCTGCTGGCCCTGTCCTGGATCGCCATCGGCGCCGGTGGGACTTCGCTCGTGTGGCTGCTCGGCGGAGCGATCGCGTTGACCGTTGCGCAGCAGTCCGTGCTCAACAGCAACCAGAACGTCATCTACGCGCTCGCTCCCGAGATCCGCAACCGGCTGAACTCCGCGTTCATGACGGCGTTCTTCGTTGGCGGCGCCGTCGGCTCGGCGATGACCGCCGTCGCCTGGGTGCGTGGTGGATGGTCCGGGGTGAGCGTCCTCGGCGGAGCGTTGGCCGGCGCCACCTTCCTGGTGTGGGTCGCCGAACGCGTGAGCACCGCGCGGCGTCGTCCGACCCTGTCGGCGTGATCGCACCGATTCCGGGCGGTCCGGTATTCCATTCTCAATCCGGTAGGAGTGAAACAACGAGGGCCGTGAGGCCGAACTGGTCACGGCCACGAAGGTGCTGCTGGCCGGGCTCGCCCGGACCGGTGTCAGGTTGCTCGTCGTGGGTGGCGCCGCGACCCTGACCATGCCCGGCACGGCCGGCGTAACGGTGATGGACGACCCCGAGTTCCCCGCGACGTTGCTCGGCATCGCGCGGGCGTGCGCCGACCAGCTCGAGGCGTGCCGCGCCGATACCGGCACGGACTGGGCATACCTGAGCTCGCCCGCCCTGCTGGAGCCGGGAAGGCGCACCGGCCGGTACCGGTTGGGCGCGCACGCCACCGACACCGGCACCGCTGGCCGACGTGGCCACCACGGTCGACATCGAGGGCGGTCACCCGGTCGATGCCTCGCGATCGTCACCGCCGCGGGCGACCGTTCCAGCAGGCCGGACGTCGACGACGCGATCGACGCCGCGCCCCGAACCGTCGATTCACAAGCCCTTGACCGCAGTCCCGTCCCACCGTGGATCGGCCAACAGTTCCGGTGCCGGACCGACGAAGGCGCGCGCGGCGTCGGTGTCGCCGGTGAGGGTGAAGCGCAGCCACGCGGTGAGGTACCCGCGGAATCCACCTCCGTCGGTGGGCCAGTTGTGCCCCACCCCCAGCAGGCGGCCGCGAGCCGCGGGCACCGGGCTCACGGCGTGATAGGCGGCCTGCGGTATGGCCGTCGAGACCGGATCCTCTGCCCCGGTCAGGTAGAACACCGGACCTGTCAGGCGAGTCACGTCGACCACGTCGACGGGCCGGGTGGCCCACCAGGGATCGGGCAGGTCGAGCACGGCGGTGGAGGTGATGAGTCCGTCGGAGTCGGTGCTGGCATTGATCGACCCCCCGGCGCCCTGCGAGTGTCCGACGGCGGCGACGTTTGCGACGTCGATGCGATCGTGAAAGACGCTCTCCGGGTTGTCGTTCTGCGCCAGGATGTACCGCGCTGCCGCCAGGATCTCGGTCCCGTCGCCGGTGACGCTGCTGTCGGCGACCACGACGACGAAGCCCCAGGAGGCCAGGTGGCGTAGCAACTCCTCGTACTGCTCGTACGTCGCGTGGCTTCCGTTGCCGAAGGTGACCACCGGATGGCGCTCGGGGCTGGTGGCGATGTCGGCAGGGTGGAACACCTGGTATCCGGGC
Source organism: Rhodococcus sp. P4_C10 (assembly GCF_056402135.1). Classification (NCBI taxonomy): domain Bacteria; kingdom Bacillati; phylum Actinomycetota; class Actinomycetes; order Mycobacteriales; family Nocardiaceae; genus Rhodococcus; species Rhodococcus sp. P4_C10. The sequence goes on from NZ_JBFUHZ010000006.1 coordinate 198,404, forward strand.
ACCGCAACCGATGTGACGGCACGGAGGCCGGTGGCCGCATAGCACTCGCTGACGGATTGCCGTTCCGGAGCGGCGGGAGCCGCCGGCGCCGCTGGACCTGCCGCGGGAACCGATGCGAGGACCGGGGCTGAGAATCCGGACGCCATCGGGATCGCGATGATCGCGGCGAGGAGCAGTGTCCGGGTGTGTCGGGTGGTGGGTAGCAGAGGTCGCCGTATCGTCACGAAAACCCATCCTACCCAGCGTCGGTGGCGGAATCTCGTGCGAACCTGGCCGCCATGCCCAAATCTGTCAAACCCCGGCACAGCGCCCCGGCCGCCGCCACCCCGGCTCCGAACGTCGAGACCCTGCCTCGCGTGTGCGTCATCGGTGCGGGATCGTCGGGCATCGCCGCGGCCAAGGCGCTCCACGTCGCCGGAATTCCGTTCGACTGCTTCGAGCAGGGAAGCGTGATCGGCGGCAACTGGGTCTACGACAACCCGAACGGGGTGTCCGCCTGCTACGAGACACTGGAGATCAACACGTCCTGCCCGCGGATGGCGTACTCGGACTTCCCGATGCCCGCCGCCTATCCGCCCTACGCGCGCCACGACCAGGTCCGAGCCTACTTCGAGTCCTACGTAGAGCATTTCGGGTTCCGGCACACCATCACGTTCGGCACCACCGTCGAGCAGGTCGAGCAAGCCCCGGACGGCACGTGGTCGGTCCGTACGACCGGCCCCGCCGGCGAGCGCGTGGAGAGCTACGACGCCGTGCTGGTTGCGAACGGGCACCACTGGGACCCCCGCTGGCCGGGCCCCACTCCGGGGACCTTTGCGGGCGAGCAGATCCACTCCCACGACTACCACACCGCCGACCAGCTCGCCGGCCGCGACGTGGTGGTCGTGGGCATGGGGAACTCGGGTCTCGACATCGCGGTCGAGGCGTCCAAGGTCGCGCGCAGCACCACGCTGGCGGTGCGGCGCAGCCACTGGGTGATGCGCAAGATGCTGCTCGGCAAGCCCGCCGACCGATTTGTGATGCCCGGCTGGGTACCCGGCTGGGCGATCTCTGCCGGGCTCCGCGTCACCGCCCTCACCGCCGGTGGTGACCTGACCCGTTACGGGCTTCCGCGGCCGACGCATCGGCCCGGTCAAGCGCACCCGGTGCAGTCCGAGCAGATCCGCGCGCGACTGCGGGCCGGCGCGATCAGCCCACGCCCGAAGATCGACCGGTTCGACGGCGACACAGTCATTTTCGAGGACGGGACCCGGTCCCGGGCCGACCTGATCGTGTGGGCCACCAGTTACCGGGTGAGCTTTCCGTTCTTCGACCCGGAGCTCGTCGCCGCCCCCGAGAACGACCTGCCGCTGTGGAAGCGAACTGTGCACCCGGATCTTCCCGGCCTGTACTTCGTCGGGCTTCTGCAGCCGCTCGGCGCGGTGATGCCGCTCGCCGAGGCGCAGAGCGCGTGGATCGCCGAGACCCTCGCCGGCCGGTACCTACCGCCGCCGGACGCCGAGATCCGGTCGCAGATGACGGCCGAGCACGATCGCGCCAAGCGGCGGTTCTACAACTCCCCACGGCACACCATGGAGGTCGACTTCGAGCACTACCTCTGGAGTCTCGACCGGGAGCGACGGCGCGGCGCCCGCCGTGCCGGCGCCACGCGCTGACCGGCAGTGCGAGGGGCACGCGCGGTCATGGTGACCGGCCCACAACGGGATGAACTTGGGTGGTGGACCGGCCGACAGTCACGCCTGACGAGGGCGTCGGATCACACAGGTATGCCGACGGTCTGGTACGTCAGCTGGCGAGCTGCTTGAGGACCGCAAGGTTGGCGGCCATGCCGTCCCGCCACACGGCCAGCCGGTGGGCGAGAATCGTGCCCTCCTTGTCCGGGTACTGCTCGATGAAGTCGGAAAGCGGTGACCGCCCTGTGCCCGCCTTTGCCCACTGTCGAACGACGGCGCCGTCGCCGTCGGAGTCGACCTCGAAGCCCCAGACTGCCAGCGGCTCGTCCGCTGGGCCCACACGCCACACCCAGCGACGGCCCTCCTCGACCTCGATGATCTCCGGCTCGGTGTGCCACTCTCCGGCCTGCGGGTTGGCGTTGTACCCACGGAATCGAGCGCCGACGGCGACCCCGTTTGCCCCGTCCAGCCACTCCACCCGCTGCAGTTCGCCGTCGGCACGGGTGGGCAGTTCGATGTCGGTGATCAGCGCCCAGGCGTGCTCGGGACTGCAGTCCAGACGTTCGGCGACCTCGACGGTTGGGGTATCGCGCAGACGCATGAGGCTCCTCCGGGCTGGATTCGGTGTTCGGGGGCAAGGCGGTGCCGATGCTATGTGAGAAGAGAAGGAAGAGGAGAGAGGGGTTCACCAACGGCGGGTCGTGTTGGGTCATATGTGGATTGGGGCCGCTCTGGCCGTGTCCACGTTCGCCGAGCCTGAGCGGCCTCTGAAGGTCCTGACCGCCGCGATCGCGGCGGCGCAGCACGCCGCGCCGACCGCCATCGACATCCAGAGCAGCGGCTCCCGGCCGCCGGCATCGCCGAACGCCAGCAGCCCCAGGTTGACGACGGCATGGAACAGGGTGGCGACAAGCAGGTTCCCGCTGCGGTACGGGTCCAAGAGGACCGCCAACAGCACCGACATGGCAATCGTCGCCATCAGGAAGGCGGCCGCATACGCGATCCCGACCGTGAAGATCTGCACATGCCACACCCCCCACACGGTCCCGACCAGCACGCCGGTGACCAGTACGGAGTACCTGCTGCGCAGGTAGGGCTGCAGGAAACCGCGCCATCCAATCTCTTCGCCGCAGGCGCCGACACACTGCGCGAGGACGAGCAGTCCGATCGGCGCCGACCCGGCGTGCACCGCGGAGAGTCTGACGCTGCCGCCGAGCGCGGCCAACACCACCGCGGGCAGGGCCAGGACGACGAGCACCGATCCGGCGGCGGTGGCCGTCAGAGCCGTGTCGGGCCGCCACAGACTCATCTCGAGCGGTGCAGCCCACCGGCCCCGCCACGCCAGCAGGACCGCCCCCGCCGCGACCGCGGGTGCGAACTGCACCAATTCGAGCAGGTCCGGATCGGGGCCGGTCGCGGACTGCGTGGCGACGAGGATGCCGCCGACCAGAAACACGACGAGCGTGTAAACCGTTGTCGGCGCGCATATCCGGGGCGGTGGTGAAGTCATGCGTCAGAGCCTCCCGCGGCGCCCCCGGGAGCACATCAACCCTCGGTATCAACCGTTCCTGATGCCCGGGGGTCATCCCGCCGCCTTTCAACGCTCGCCCCCACGAGCGTCTCGTCGAGAGTTCTCGCAGATCCTTGTCTCAGCTTTCGGCGACAGCGGCAGCGAGGCGTCGCGGATCGGCAACAGGCCCCGGCTAGTCTCGGGGCATGCTGGCCACCGCGATCATCGTCATCACGTTTGCCCTAGTCTTCTATTCAATCGGCGTGTGGTCGGAACGCATCCAAAAGACCCTGAAGTGGTGGCATGCCGGCGCCTTCACGCTCGGCCTGGTCTGCGACGCCACCGGTACCTTCCTGATGAGCAAAATCTCCGACGAGTCATCGGAAGCCGGAACATCCACGTTTGACCAGATCATGATCGTCACCGGAGCCTTGGCGATCGTGCTCATGGCCATTCACCTGGTGTGGGCCGTCATTGTCCTGCTCCGCGATCGCCCCTCCGAGAAGGCAAAGTTCCACCAGTTCAGCCTGGTCGTGTGGTCGATCTGGCTGGTGCCCTACTTCACGGGGGCCATCGGCGCCATGACCGGCTAGCGTGTGCTCAGCCACGGCCGAAGAATGACGCTCGTTGCCCGCGGGTCAGCGGCCCCGGTGGTTCGGCACCTGTCCCGCGAGCAGCATCTCCACGGTCTCGTCGCCGAGCTCCTCCCGCAGCCGGCTCGTGACGTCGGGCGCCCTGCGCATGTGGGCGCCGCCGTCGACGGTGATCGCCGTGCCGGTGACCCAGGACGATTCCGGGCCCGCGAGAAACCGGATGGCGCCGGCGATGTCGGTCGGCACGCCGAGTCGCCCGAGTGGGGTCTGCTCGAGGAAGGCAGTCGGCCGGCCGCCCTCGAAGCTGGCGGCGACCTTGGGGTTGTCCGGTGAGTTCACCAGGCCTGGCCTGATGCAGTTGATGCGGATGCCGAGGTGGCCGAATTCGTCTGCGGCGGTGCGGATGAGTGCCTCCAGTCCGGCCTTGCCCGCGCAGTAGCCGCTCATGTACGGAAAGGTCTGGGCGGCGATTACCGACGAGGTGAACACCATCGATCCGCCGCCCGCCCTCGCCATGGCCGGCACGCAGGACTTGATCGCGACGAACGCGCTGGTGATGTTGACCTGCAGCTCGTTGGTGAAGTCGCGCGCGTTGTTCATCAGCAGCGGCGTGGTGCTGCCCCGGCCGACCGTGCTCACGCAGATGTCGAGTCCCGCAGCCCCGCCTGCCCTCGCGACGGCGGCGGCGACGTCGTCCTCGACCAGTGAGTCGCCGGCGATGTGATCGACGCGGGCGCCGTCGGGGGCATGCGATGCGAGTTCGGCCGCAAACGCCGCGATCCTCGACTCGTCCCGGCTCATGATCGTCACCGATGCGCCCGCCGACACGAGCGCTCGAGCCCCCTCGCCGCCGATGCCGCCGGCTCCGCCGATGACCAGCGCCGTCCTACCGCTCAGATCGAGCTTCATATGGGTGCACCTTTCGAGGTGGGCGGAGACTTGCAAGATTGTCGATTGTCGAGCGGGACACTCGTCGACGGATCAGCGAGATGCGGCTCGTACCACCCGGACGAGATCGTCGACTGCACGAGCGCAGTCGTCGCGCGCGTATCCGAGCCGGGCAGTGACTTCCGAGCCCACCTCGTATGCCAGCGTGTTGCCGCGACCCTGGACGATGAACGGGTCCGGCAGCAGCGGGTGTTCCTCGTCGCGCTCGTCGATGACCCGGTTGCCGCCCGCGGCATCGACGAGCATCTGAAAGAACTCGCGGAAGGTGAGATTCTGGTCGCCGACAAGGTAGGCCGCGCCCGGCTCGGCATTGTGCAGAGCGCCCCAGATCGCCTCCGCCAACGAACGAGCCGACATGTAGTTCGTCCCGCCGGCCGGGGCAAAGTCGGGAATCCCGGGCTCATCCCCGGCCGCCCACGAGATCATCCGGCGGTAGCGCTTGGCGGACGCACCGGGGACGGCACCGATGATGGAGGGGGGATTCAGGGTGGAGATGTTGAACGATTCGTCGGCGAGGGCGCAGGCCCCCTCGTCGGCCGCCTGCCGCGCGGCCACGTACGGGTTGTTCGAGGCCAGGTCGGGGCGGAGCTGGTGGTAGTAGCTTCCGACCTGTACGAAACGGGGAACACCGGCCTTCTTGGCGAGCGCCGCGAATCGCGGGACGCCGACGCTCTGCGTTCGCTCCCAGAACGGGCCGTCGTCGACGTCGGGGCCCTTGTGCCGCACGTCCTGGCCGGCAGCAAAGACGATCCCGTCGAACCCCGACAGCTGCTCCACCGTGAAGGACGGGCCGGTGTAGTCGCCGACCAACACGGGAAACCCGGCGACCGGGGAGTCATCCGCGATCGGACCGCGGGCAGCCAGGGTTACGTCACTGCCCCGTTCGCGCAGATGGAGGGCGGCGTGGGCACCGATCATGCCGGTGCCTCCGAGGACCAGAATCTTCACAGCAGTGGACCTTTCGAGTGTTAACCGATGAGAACAGGGTCAGGGGTTGCGAGGGCGGTTGGTCCAGCCGCCCGCGGCCCGCGGCACCCAGCCGCCCGAGCCGTGGGTTCCGCCGTCGACGTGGATGGTGCTGCCGGTGACGAAGCGGGACAGGTCGGAGGCGAGGAACAGCGCGGCACCCGCGACGTCCTCTGGCCGGCCCGGACCGCCGAGTGGGGACCAGGTGGGCCACAGGGGCAGATCCTCGGTGGGCACGATGTCGTCGTAGGGCACCTGCGCGGAGTCGATCAGGTCCGGGGCGATCGCGTTGACCCGGATGCCCGCCGGGCCCACTTCGGCCGCGAGCGAGCGGGTGAACTGCATCAGCGCAGCCTTGTACGCCGAGTAGACCGTGTGCCCGGGGATGGCCCGGTGCGCCTCGACGGTGGTGAGGTTGATGATCGTGCCGCTGCGTCCGCGTTCGGTCATTCCCGGCAGCAGCGCATGTGTCAGGCGGAAGGTGTGGCCGAGGTTGATCTCGTGTAGTCGGGACCACTGCTCGGCGGTGTCCGCGGTGAAGGGTTGCGGTCCGCGCAGGAAGTGTCCGACGTTGTTCACAAGGATGTCGGGCCGGTGGTCGATCAGCGCGGGGTGAACCTGCTGCGCGCAGACGTCGGCCTCGATCGCGTGAAGTCGCCCGCCCGCGGCGGGGTCGTAGTCGAGGTCTCCGACGGGGTCGACGTCGGCCACGAGGACGTCCGCGCCATGCGCGGCGAAGCTGCGCGCGATGGCCGCGCCGATGCCCGCTGCGCCGCCGGTGACGACCGCGCGCCGCCCGGTCAGCATCGCGCCGGGGGTGAAGGCTGCTCGGTGTGACATGCGCCCATCTCACACCGAGCGTCGCTCCGCGATCGTGAGGAATTCCCGATGAGTGAGAAACCCTGGTCGGACCCGGCCGAGAGGCCGCGATCGGCGCGGCGCTCGTCGTTGCCCGCGAAATCACCAGGAAGGGATCAAGGCAAGGTGCCGGTCCGCTCAGCGGGAGCCTTTTTCCTTGGCGCGTGACACTTTTGGGGCGGACAGCCGGATGTCCGGGCGTTTGACAGAATGGGGGCCGCCACCCGGATAGGAGCCCCATGCACACCGAAGACCTTGCCGGTATGCGGCCCCCTGCGGGGATCCACGCCGGCGACCCGTCGTACGCGGCGCGCCTGACGTTGATTCTCGGCGCGTTCGAGGGGCCCTCGTCGCACCTGCGCGCGGAGGATGTCGTGGCCAGGACGAGGCTGCCCCGATCGACCACCCATCGCATCCTGGAGCAACTGGCCCAGCTGCACTGGCTCACGCGCACGGGCCGGCTCTATCGTCTCGGCTGCCGGGCGCTCGAGTTGGGCGGTTCGGGCGGGCGCGACGACCTGCGGGCGGCGGCCGCTCCCCACCTCCATGATCTGAACATGGCGACCAAGCTCATCGCCCACCTCGCCGTGCTCGAGGGAACGGATGTCGTGTATCTGGACAAGGTGGGCGGACGTTGTGCGCCGACGATCCGCACCCGTGTCGGCGGGCGCGCCCCTGCACATCAGACCCCGGAGGGCAGGGCGGTGCTCGCGACACTGCCAATCGAGAAGGTCGATGCGCTCTACGCCGGGCGGAACGACCACGGGGTCGATCTCGGGGTTCTGCACGAGGAGCTCTTCACGATTCGTCGCCGAAATGGCATGTCGCTGATGTTCGGACACCTGGAGCGCCGCGAGTCCGCGGTCAGTGTGGCTGTTCGGGACGACGACGGTGGGCCGGTGTCCATGGCCTGCGTTTCGCTCCGCGGTCACGTCGACCCGGCGCGGCTGAACTCTCTGACCCCCGCCCTCACGGTGGCAGTGCGGCGGATCAGGGACGCCCTCGGGTAGGGCTTCCCGGACACCGCACGAGAGCGAAGGGAGGGCGTTCGACTTGCCGGTTCGCTCTGGGCTGCATGCGAATCCCTGGGATGACCAGTCGGTAGTCGCACTTGACGATGGCTCCTGATCACCTAAATTTGGATGAGTTCCATGTTGTTGCCGGTCAGGTGCGCGTTCAGGTCTCCGGCGGCCAGACCTCGGCGGAATCGCGGCGTCGGAGGAACATGTCCAGTTCGGCTCCGACGTACTCACGTACGAAGCGCATTCACTCTGGAAGGGCCCCGTTCCAGGTGATCGGACGGCTCCGCATGGCTCCTCTCGAGGAGTTGTGGCGACGATGTCGATCGTGGGGCACTGCAACGCGGGCCGAACCGAAGGAAGCGAATCCGTGACGAAGTACGACGACGCCGCCTGGCATTACGGCGGCGAGTTTCCCGACGATCTGCCGAATGCTGCCGGTGGCACTCACATCGGCATGTTTGCAGCGTGGTGCCTGTTGAGCGGCTTCGCGGGGGAGGACGTCGAGGACGAACTCGAACCGCTCGAGTCGCGGGAGGCGACGCCCGGCGCCTTTTTGATGAAGGTGCTCGACGAGAAGTTCGTCAGCGACGATCTCACCGCCGATGGCAGCGCCTTCGCCGTCGCGTACTACGCCGGCGAGAACGACGACTCCCGATTCATCGACGACTACCTCGACGCGTTCGACACCACCGCGGCGGATATCTACCGGGTCGAGGACAGCTGGGAAACGTACGTCGTGATCGCGGACCGGATCGACGCCCGCTTCCGCGACTGGGTGGACGCCGGACGGCCGCGCTACCTCGGCTAGCGGGTCACAGCAGCGTCAGCGCCGGCTGCAGCTCGCTCCGCTCCGCAGTGGAGGGGTTGGAGAGAGAAGTGGGGGTGCGACCGTGTTCGGCGAAATGCAGGGCGCCGCACGGCTTCTGGGCCCGACGCACCTCGCGCAGCGCGAAGGCGCCGTGCCCGATCAGCCACGTCAGCCGAAGCTCAGATGCGACGGCCGCGGGTGACGCCACCGTCGCAGCAGTCGCAGCCGAACCGGGGTATCTGTCCGAAGCATCGTTCAGTCGGGCATTCACCCGGACCGTCGGCAGCTCGCCGGGCGTAGTTCGCCGTGCTGCGCTGAACGAGCCGCCGGCCGGTAGTCGGTGATTGCTGAGCCGGTGCGGTGGGGCGCCCTGGCCGAACGCAGCACCAGGCCGCCGCGAGATCTGCTCCGGACTCCATGCCGTCGCTCACCGCCGGTCCTGCAGCATGCGGTGCTTCGAGTGGGTATTGCACCCCGCCGATTCTCATGCTGTCTCCGAGGTTCAGTAGCTCTCTTCAGAGCTGTCGAAAATCTCCAAATGTCACACATGGTTCATCGTGCCGGCGGTGAGAGTGAAGGGTGTTCACCAATGCGGTTCGTCTGGGCTGCATGCGGATTGGACAGGTTGATCAGTCGGTAGTCACAGTTGAGGAGAACTCCTGATCACACAAATCCGGTTCCATGTTTGCTGACGGCGGGCGCGTCCGAGTGGGGCATCGCCGCATCGAGCCAGGCTACCGTCGACCCGATTCGTCGGACACCAAGCGATAGATGGCGTACCCACCGAACGATGTGACCATGGCGACGCAGAGCAAGAGCAGAATGTCGAAGAGAATGAGCATGCGTTCCTCTCTTGGGTGCGGTCGGCTCGATTCGTTCTCCGTTCGGAGAATTTCTCCGCACGGAGAAGAAGGTAGCACGGTATCTTCTCTGCGTGGAGAAGTCGACGCGGGAGGCAATTCTGGACGCCGGGCTCGAGTTGCTCGGAAGGGTGGGGTTTCGAGGCTGGTCGATGCGTGGCGTCGAGGATGAGGCGGGTGTGCCCCACGGCAGCGCGCGGCACTATTTCGCGAACCAGCGGGGCCTGGTGTCGGAGTTGGTGCACCATTTGCTCGGCGGCGACCTGCCTCGGCCAGGGGAGACGCCGCGGCAGCAGATCGCACGGTGGTTGGGGCCGGAGTCGAGCCGGACCCGGGCCCGTTACGAACTGATCGTCGCGTCCTTCCACGATGCCGAGCTCGCGGCGGAACTTGTGCTCGGCCGGGATCGATTTGTCGCCACGTTGATGGAACGCGGTATGGCTCCCGTCGACGCCGCCGAGCTGGTCGCGGGGATGGACGGGCTCGTGCTGGATGCTCTGCTGCGGCGGAGGGTGCCGGAGACGGTGGATCCCGAGAGGATGATCGACCGGTTCGGTCCTTCGATGCGCTGAGCGGCGGGCGCGGAGAGTGTCGGTAAGCCCTCCAGGCAACCTGGAACACGACCTCCTCGCCCATGTCCGTCACTGTCCCGCCCTCTAGTTGTGCGGGTGATGCCATGGGTGGGCACTCTGACATTATTCTTCAGTTGTCGTAGCGGGTAGCCAGGGCTCGACACGTTGCGTCCCTTGTGCTTCTCGGCATCGAAGCCGACGGACGGCCACCGCGCCTGCCTCGTCGGAGGCAATTGCGCTTCTGGTCGTCCGGTTCGGCGATCACCGCCTCGATGCCTCGTGATCGCAGATGAGCGCGGTTGGCCTTCGACTGTCGCGATCAGTGTCTAGAGCGTGCCGTTCTCGATGTCGCGTTGCATGGCCTGCTGGTTCGCGATGTGCGAGGACACGCCGTTCTGCACGGTGAACTCGATCAGCGCCGCCGGCGCCGAGAACGTCAGGTGCTCGGTGACCGCGGTCGCGTCGCCGTCCTCGGCGAAGGTGACCTTCTGGTGGGTGATCACGCCGGGCATGTCCCAGGTATCGGTGCTGTACCAGTGGTCGGCGGCGTAAACCCGCTGCTGCCCGACGGTGCGTCCCGGGATCGTTACCGGACCTGCCGGGATGTCCTCGAGGGCGATGAACTCCCAGACTTCGGCGCCGCCCTCGGTGTATTTGCGGCGATCGAGCACGCCCTTCAGGAACGGGTGCCGTCCGAAGCTGTTGGAGAAGTTCGAATACGCCGGGAACACGCGATCGATGGGCGCGTCGATGGTGACGGGCAGGTCGACGTTCACGGTCACCAGTGCCGGGCCGGCGTGGCTCTGCTCGAACTCATAGGCCGCCCACGAGGCCTCCCACTCCGCGTCCAGTGTGGACGAGGAACCCGAATCGGGTTCGGCCCCGGAAACTCCCGTACCCCCCAGCGCGATGCCGGTAGCCAGCACGCACGCGGCGAGAATCTTGGGTGCCGAGCTTCCGGCCCGCCGGCCACAGAGCTGCTCAGGACGTTCGACCATTCGTGTTTCCCCACCCGTCGAGACCGTTGCCGCCCTTCGGCAACCGGGCGAATGATACGCCGCCCGTGCCTTCAAACGACCTCGTATGGGATCAGTCCCGCTGGACCGTGGAACGGCTGTGGCAGGTTGGCTGGGTCCCTGCGCGACGGCATCCGCGTCCTTGGCGCAGCAGGTCGCTGAGCGCGATGTGAGCGACACGGCAACTCGGTCGAAACCGGAACCGCCTCTTACCGACTCAACCACGCACGAACCGGCTCACTTGTCGAAGAGTGAGTTCCAAGGATGCGCATCGGCAGGCTCCCGCTTGCCTGCGATTATGGCGAGGAACTGGTCAAAGTCGTCCGCTAGCGGCACTGTCTCCTCGAACTCCGGCTCCTCGCCGAAGACCGTCCTTCCGGCACCCTCGCCCGACGTCACGAGTGCGACATACGAATAACCGTCCTTCACCGACAACAGAACCGGAAGGTGACGATCCCAGAAACGAACCACGGCCGACACCTGCGCGTCGGTTGTCGCGGCGCCCAAACTCATAGTCTCGATCTCGTTCCACGCAAAAGCGTCATCCCCGACGCACGAGTAGTCGCCCACGGACAGAAACCACACTGTCTCTTCCGCATTCGACAGGCTGCCAAAGGCAGACGACCACGCCAAGAATTCCGGTGGCACCACCTCATAACGAGACCCTGGAAACACCACCTGCCGGTCGCCCACAGACTTCCACGCCCATCCAGCAGCACGCAAGGCTGCAACCCCGCTCGTAATCAGATCCGTCACCTCAAAAGCCTATTTCCCGCCGCCGCCCCGCAGACGTCCCTACCCAACTGCTGGGCCATGGGAGATGGGTCGACGGATGGATCCTCGCGGAGAGGGAGGTGTTCACCAATGGCGGGTCGTACTGCGCTGCACACGGATTGGTTAGGTCAACCGGTTGGTGATCACCCTTGAGGAGGCTCCTGAGAGGGACGTGTCAGGTCGGGGGATGGCCGTCGGCGTCGATGACGTCAGCGTCGTAGCGGTCGGGCAAGTTGAGCAAATCGGTGAGCATGCGGCGCCGCTGCCCGTCGAGCCACCGCACGGTGGCCGCCCGGTCCCCGGCCGACGCCACGTCGCGGAACTCCCGCCAGTACGGCAGGTCCCCGTCGAAACCCCCGTGATGGGCGAGGACGTCGATCATCTTCTCGATGACCTCGACCGGATCACCGGTGCCGTTCAGGGCCCGCCACCCCGCCAACTGCGGCCACTGAAGCGCCGGAGCATGTCATTGTCTCGGAAGGGATCAGCGCGTCCACGTCGAGTTGGCCCCAACAGCGCTGTTGATCGATCGCTATCATTCTTCGGTGACCGATCATCTCGATGCTGGTATGCGCGACGCTGATGGGCAGTTGGCTCCCCTGCTCCTTGTGATTGCGCATGACGACTACCACGCGGCGTTTGTCGGGACCACTGCTGACGGCCGCCAGTTCTTTGTCACGACTCCGTTTGCGTGGGCGATCGATGACGCGTCCGGGGCGGAGTTCGCAGCCAGATACCTGTTCGATACGAGTGGGGCGCTTGTGGATTCGACGATTGTTCCACTGGGAACCCGGCCCGGGGGTGGTTCGCCTCCCGGTAACGTCGCGCATTTCGACGAGCAGGGGAATGCCGTCGAGCGCCTGCTTTCGGCGATTCAACCCGTCTCGTTTTGCGACATCACCGTCGCCCCGTTCTCCGTCACGGCGCACGGGCACGAGTTCGGCCTAATCCTCAACGGACCGGATTCGGAGGACGACCATGAGTGGTACTGGAATGTCACGGTCGAACCGGGCGACTACATGGCCTTCTACGCCCCATGGGATGACGGAGAGTACGACACCTAGGGCGTATCTCCTAAATGTCGGTGATGGTTCGCGCGATCGTCGCCGTCATCCCGGAACCCTCTGATCAGCAGGGGCACCGCAAGCGGCGCGGCTCCCGAGGCGGTCGCCCCGTCACCTACGACGCCGAGGACTGCAAGGGTCGCAACGTCATCGAGCGCGTTCAACGAGACCAAGCAATGGCGCGGGCTCGCCACCCGCTACGACAAACTCGCCCTCACATACCGCGGCGGAGCCGTCCTGACGAGCCATCATGCTCTGGCTCACCGCGGTAGGAGACGCACCCTAGAGTCCCCTGAGCCCGAGCAGTCGACTCGCGAGTCGAGGTGGTCGATCCCCTCGCCCTCTCAGTCGATCTACGAGCTCAGGCGTGTGGGGTGGGAACGAGTCGAGGATCTCAGCGGGCCCGATCGCGATGGGTTCGCGTCGTTTCGCACGGTCTCGAGCATCCGTCCAACCCGTGACGAGGAGATACCATCCCGCTTCCGCGACTACTGGCGAGTCTGAGGTCAAGACCGCTTCGATCTCCACGACGCCGTCGCTGAGCGAGACGACATCCTCGACCGTCCGAGTTATCACCACGATCTTCGCCGATGGATCGCTGTTCCAGACCGTCGCGTTGGCCCACCGCTTGAAGAGCTCGGTCTCCTTGCGTTCTCGGGCATCTTGACGCCACCAGAATGCGAGGAGCCCCGCCACGATGAGCCCCGTGGAGCCCCAGAGAACGAACTCGAACATGCCCACATCATAGGGATCCATACGCCCCCTCTGGCCGAGGTCGGATCACCTCCTGGATTCGAATGGTCGATGATGGAGGTGGTTGTTGTGAACACAGCGCGGCGAGTCGCACACCGAGCCTCGCCTGTTCACCACGGCGCAATTACCGCATACGTCCTAGCCCCGCGGATCTGGATGACCGAGCAGCGTGCGCAGGATCGGTTCGGCGTGTGTCCACAAGACGGCCCCGCCGATACCAGGCAATAAGTGGCGTACGGCTCCGGGGATGCGGGCGGCCAGCGACTCGCCGTGGTCGGGTGAGTGGCTGGTGTCCTGGTCGCCGTACCAGAGGTCTACGGGGACACGGATCGTCGCGAGGTCGAAGGTCCAGTTGCCCATCGCCAGTACCGTGTCGCGGGCGTAGCCGGCGGGGCCCGGCGCGAACGCCTCGAGCATGCTGCCACGGTAGGAACGTTCGAAGGCGGGGTCCCGATAGACTGCGAGATCGGATGCGGGGCTGGAGTCGATCACCATCTGCCACAGGGCGTCCGCATCGAATGTCGCGAAGAGGCGCTCCGCGGCGTCAGGGTCTGAAGCGGTCAGTTCGACGAGATCACGCAGCGGCGCCGGTAGACCATCGGCGAACCGCGGCGCCGCGACCTCGTCGCTGCCGGACACGATCGCGACCGCGGCGCAGACACCCGCCGCCGCGCATGCGAGCGCGAAGGGCGCACCCTGAGAGTTGCCCACGATCGCCGGCCTGCCGAGCTCGCGCAGCGCGGCGAACTCGCCGACATCGGCCGCAAAGTGCCGAAATGTTCTACCAGGAAGTGGTGTTGACCGGCCGAGACCCGGACGGTCGAGCGAGATGATCCGCGCATCGAGCGAATCGACGACGCCGGCGCCGAACCCGAGCGAGCTGGTGGTGGCGGCGCCCGGGCTCAGCAGCACCGGAACCCCGTCCGGGCGGCCCCATTCGGCCCACCCGATCACTCGCCCGTCGGCGAGAAGCGATTCGCCCAGCCGGGCCGGGGCCGAGATATCTACAGACATGGTCGCGATCGTCGCCTGCAGCGCCGGGCTTCGCAAGGGGTTTTTGGTGCCGACTACTGTCGCGGAGCACCACCGGCTGGCCGGCGTGGATGGGCGCTGGACGCCCCGTCATTCGGCCTCGGAGGAGATGACGACGAGAGGGCGGAAGAGAAGGAAGGGATGGGCCGCGACTGCTGGGTCCACGACATCGGTCGGTCAGATGGAGTCAGCGTGGTTCGCTGATTCTACGAACCGCGACCAGAACGGAACCTTGGTCCGAAACGACCAGGTGTCCCTCGGTGCAGCCCCGATGCCGAGTTCGTTCCTGAGGTACTCGACCAGATCGGGGCCGTAGTAGGTGACGTCGGTCTGGTACACAGAGAACACTGGAGAACCGGAGGGGGCTGGGGCGGCCGGTGTGTACCGGCGCCCGTGTATCGGCACCAGGGTCGGCCGTTCGGCGAGTTTGCTTCGGACGGTGCGCTCAACCTCCGTAGTGTTCTTCGGTCGCGCACCCCAAGACGGCGGCCAGAAGGGTGGCTCCTGATTGAGGGCGTCCCACACGAAGCCGTCGATCGGCCAGTCGAGCATCCGTCGCAATTCAGAATCGTCCCCGCCGCGCCAGTCGGGCCATCGATCGCCCACCGGCATCGCTGAGGAAAGTAGATCGAGGTGGTCCTGGGCGAACTCGAATCCGAATCGCTCACGTACCGAACGGATTTCGCCGCCGGTCAGGCCAGGTGCAAGTTCCACACCGGCCTGTTCGAGCACGGATATCGCCGCGAAGGCGATCCTGTTCATCGGGCCAGTGTGACACGTGCTTCCGCACCCGAACTGCCCAGCGATGGCATCGGTAGGCCGCACCCACGCCGACGTCTCGGCGAACCGGTGACCACCCCCACCGTTGTCCTGTTTCATGATCGTTGTCGACGGCAACCAACGTCAGTCTTGTTGACGGCCGCGTTGTCCCTCTGTGACGACGTTTCGCAGTCATTGCTGCTCGAGCTCAGGGTGGCGCCGGAGCAGTTCGCCCTCGACTCGGCGCAGCGAGGAGATCTCTGCGTTCATGTCGTCGAGCTGGCGCCGCGATCGGTCCAGGAGTGCCTCGAGTTCGCGGACCCGGAGCAGGACCTCCTCCCGCTCAACCAGGAGGCGAGCAACTTGATCCGCAGCAGGGTTCGTGCCCATTTGCCCATGATATAGCTGGTTTGGCGACCGGATCAGGTTCCAGGGCACGGTGGTACCGACCATCGGCGACTGGACAAGATCACGGGACTCGGCGAACCCGGCGGTACCCATGCAAATGCGTACCCGCGGACACACACAGCCCGACCATTCAGGGGCGGTCGGATCATTCGCTGCGCGCGCATTGGTGAACCCAGACGGTGTTCATGGGTGAACACCCTGGTGTTGGGGAGGTCACCGTTCTTCGTCGGATGCCACTGGGCAGCCAGTTCCGGGTTGTGGGTCGCGAGTATGCCTGGAGCCGGCCTGTCCGGGACGGCAAGGTGCGGCGCACCGGTGTCACGTCGGATGCCGGCATCGGCGCCGCTGTCCGGTAGGGCATACCCGGCGGCGGCAGGGCGCGTGGCCCGGGCTGCTGCTGCACCACGGACCGCGTCAAGGGGTACGCGATGCCACAATCAACGGGTGGACTTCGACAGCGTCGCCGATGAGCTCTACGCGGTCGCCCCGTCCGACTTCGTCGCCGCTCGACGTACCGCGATTGCGAGTGCCAAGGAGGCGGGCGACAAAGCGTTGGCGAAGGAACTGGCCGGCTTGCGGAAGCCAACGACTACCGGGTGGGCCCTCAACGTGATCGTCCGGGCC
Organism: Rhodococcus sp. P4_C10; assembly: GCF_056402135.1. NCBI lineage: Bacteria > Bacillati > Actinomycetota > Actinomycetes > Mycobacteriales > Nocardiaceae > Rhodococcus > Rhodococcus sp. P4_C10. The sequence goes on from NZ_JBFUHZ010000006.1 coordinate 214,644, forward strand.
GAGCCGGAGGGCGTCGAGCGTCTTCTCGACCTCGGGGCTGCGCTGCGCTCAGCGCAGCAGGCCTTACGTGGTGATGAGCTGCGGTCGCTGGCAACCCGACGCGCCGCAGCACTTTCGGCGCTGACGGACCGTGCGGCGGCCGCGGCGAGGGAACGCGGCCACGAGTTGTCCGAGACCGTGCTGCGGGAGGTTGGCCAGTCGCTGTCGGCGGCGCTCGCCGACCCCGACATCGGCGCCGACCTGCGGCGCGGCCGGATGCTTGGTGCGGTGTCCTACAGCGGATTCGGGCCCGCAGTGCTCGCCGCGGTGCCCGACACAGTTCCTGCACCGCCGCCGTCAGCCACCGCGCCGGCGGAGCGGCCGCCAGACGACATTCGCCAGGCGCAGGAAGGGGCCGGCGAAGAGGCAAGGCGGAACGCACGCGAGGCGGCGGTGCGGCGTCAAGCGCCGGCGGTCGCAGATGCAGCACGCGCGGCTCGTGAATCTGCGTCTGACCTCGACGTGGCAACCGAGCGGGCGGCGGAGGCAACTCACAGGGTCGAGGAACTCCGGGACGAACTGATGCGAGCCGAGCAGGAGAGCCGGTTCGCAGACTCCGCACGCCACTCGGCTGAGGAGGCTGCCCAGCGCGCGGCCGCGGAGCTGACGCGGGCTCGGGAGCTCGCCGCCGAACTCGACACCTGATCGCGGCGGAGCGCTGTCGCCGCGCCGACCACCGCCCTGATCGGCAGCAACATGTCGTCCCGCACGACCTTTCGAAACCCTGGGTTGACCGCAGCTTTGCGGCAAGAACATGTCGAGATCCCAGCCCCGGCTCCGTCCCAGCATCGAATCGGCAAGACAACAGTTGGAGGATGGGATCCATGGCACACGTACAACGTCTCGACCACATCGGCATCACCGTCGCGGACCTCGACTCGGTAACGGCGTTCTTCGTCGGACTGGGTCTCGAGGTAGAGGGCACCGGATCCGTGGAGGGCGAGTTCGTGGAGACCGTCTGCGGCATCCCCGGCGCGCACTGTGAGATCGCAATGCTGCGGCCGCCCGACGGAGGGTCCCGGCTGGAGCTCGCGACCTTCGTCGCACCCGACCACGTGCCCGGATCGCCAACGGCGATGGCCAACGAGCTTGGGCTGCGCAACGTGTCCTTCGAGGTCGGAGACCTCCAGGCGGCCGTCGACGCGGTGGCTGCGGACGGGTACGGGTTAATCGGCGGCATCGGCGAGTACGAGAACAGCGTGCGGATGGCCTACGTGCGTGGGCCCGAAGGGATCATCGTGTCCCTGTTCGAGCAGATCGGCTGACGCGCGTGCGCATTGCCCACGTGTGTCAATCCGTCGCCATGGACGTGGCGGTAGCTCGACATCGTTGGCGTGCATAGAGAGAGAAGAGAGGGGAGAGGAAGAGAGAGCGGAATGGATGGAGAGATGGAGGGGTGTTCACCAATGGCGGTTCGTTCTGGGCTGCATGCGTACTGGCTAGGTTGACCGGTCGGTAGTCACACTCAAGGACGGCTCCGGACCACACAAATCTGGATGAGTTCCAGGTTGTGGTCAGTCATGCGCGCGATCAGGTTGCTGCGGCTCGGTGCGGATGTCCGCAACGCGCTCGTGACCGTGGTCGACGCCCGCACCGTTCGCTCATCGAACCGCGCTGGCTGTGTGGATCATCGCGTGAACGGGGGCGTGAACGTGCATGGCACCTCACGCGGGTGGGCCGGGTCGAGGGCGTTGAGGACCATGTAGGCCGCCCTCTGCGAGCCAGCGATCGAGAGGTGATCGGAGTAGTCCTGCTGGCAGCCGTCCTGGACGACAATGTTGGTCACGTCGTAGCCGGGAGGTCCGGGCACCTGACCTTGGGTGAAGGGCTGAATCACTTCGTCGTACCGGGTACTGATGTTGGTGTACTTGATGCCCTTGACGTAAGGGGTGCCGCCGGCGTTGAGCTTGTGCATGAAGTCCGATTCCGAAGTGAGCTGGCCGCATGCCTGGCAGACCGGGACCGCGGTGTCCGGAAGCCCAAGCCGGTGGAGAAGTGCCGTAATCGCGTCGACTCCCAGCGCTTTCGTTCCCATCCATGCCGGACCCAGCGACACGTAGTTCGAGATCTTCGACTGCCCACCGAGGACTTTTGCGTAGTAGCCGGGTACGACCGTGCCCTGCGAATGCCCCACGACGTCTACCGTCGACGCGCCCGTTGCCGAGAGGACCTGGTCGACGAAGACACCGAACTGCTGCGCGCTGCCCTCGATCGGCATCAGCCCGCCGACCGCCGAGTTCGACGCCGGCGCATCGGGAATCGCACCGTAGGTCAGGGCAAACACGCAGAATCCGGCGTCCTTGAGCAGCGGGACGTAAGCGCTCCAGGACGCTGGCGAGCTGCCCGTTCCGTGCACCAGCACCACGGGGCGTGGGTGCTCCGCAGTGGGCTTACAGCTGAAGTCGTTGGATCCGGGTAGCGATCCGCCCGGATTGGTCAGTTCGTTCGGGTCGCCTGCGGAGAAGTTGTTGTTCTCGGGAAGCGGCACCGCGTTCGCCGCACCCGTCCCGAACGGCAACACCAACGCGATCAGCGAGAGCGTGAAGACTGCGACACGTGATACCCGGAACACTTGGCCTCCGATTGTTGTACAGGTCACTGAACCTATCGATCGTTCGTTTGTCTGCATAGCCCAACAGTTTCGGCATACGTCGTGTCAGACCACGCCATGCTCTGTAAACCCCCGTCTCGACTACGACCTGAATTTGCCTGGACATTCGGGGAGCCCGCTGGTCGGACGGGGCCTTGCGGCCCTCGCCGCTGTGACTTGGTCGTACGTGGCGGTTCACGCCTGGTCCGCCCAGCGGTCCCATTGCGACGCTGGTCCGGCGCATGGCAGGACGCTGGTCCGGTGCATGGCAGCCAGCCAGAGAGAACGGAATGAGATGGAGAGAGTGGTGGTGGATGGAGTGGAGGGGTGTTCACCACTGGCGGGTGGCGGTGGGCGTCATGCGGATTGACTAGGTTGGCCGGTTGGTGATCAGAGTTCCCCGCAGCCGCGGCCGGGCACGCCTGCGCGGTATTCCTCGAATGTCAGGTGGGTGAATCGTTGGTGGCTGGCGGCATGACGAACAGTCGCTGCTACTCGCTGTTCGCCGTCTTCGGCGCCGTCCTCTCTCTGCCCCGACCGCAGCCGCGCGACGGCACACGGGGCCTGGCCCTGTTCGCATGGTTGGGGTAACGGGCTCTGAGGCCCCGCCTAGGACCGGGGCGGATTGGGCTACCCGTCGGCTCAGTCGCCTCGCCGGTGGGCGACGAAAGGGGGCAGGCCGGGCCCGCCTTCCTTCGCGTTCCACGGGCCGATCATTCAACGCACTCGCGCGCATCGCTTCGATCAGGCCGGCCGCACGGGACGCCGCCGGGGCAGTCCCCGTCGGCCAGGTCCGCCATCGTCTCTAGAAGCACTACGAATAGAGAAATTCGTTAGCCTTGCAATCCACATCGCCCGCCCGACGATAGGGTTAAACACCAAGCGGCCCAGTCGAATCAAGAAAGATCGGGGTAGTGAGGCCGAAGTACACGTGAGGTATTCGACCCGCTATATTCCCCGGATGTTGAAAGTGCGCCTCGGTATCCGCGCTCGGGTCCTGGCCATCGCACTGGTTCCAAGCCTGGCGTTGCTCGGGATCGGTGTAGGCACAGCGGGATACCTGATACGTGAGGGCCGACAGTCCGAACAATGGGCGGCAGCGAACGGAGATGCCGTGAACCACGCTCGCGACGTGGTTGCCGGGGTAGAACAGGAACGGATGCTGTCGCTGTGGCATCTGTCCGGTGAACAGAGCGATCCGGCCGCGCTCGGCGCAGCACGGAACAGGCTCGACGCCGCGTTCGAGGCGCTGGCCCCCTACGAATCAAGGCTGCAGAGCGTGTCGGAGGGCACCATGGGTGCCGACACTGGCGGATTCGACACCTTGATAGCTCGCCTGCCCCAGATTCGCGGTCTGATCGATGCAGGAAGAATGTCGATCGACGACACATACGCCCTCTACAACAGCATTCTCGATGCAGTTGCGCTCGGCACCAACCTCATCACCTCCAAGGCGCCCGACGCCCAGGTAGGCGTCACGCTCCTCAATGGCGTGCGCGTCCTGCACGCGATGGAGGGAATGTCACGTTCCGCCGCGCTCACCGCTGCCGAACTTCAGGGACAGCTCAGCAGCGGTCCAATGCGTAACGATTATCGAAATCTGGTCGGGTTCTACCGGACCGTACTTCCGCAGCTCGCCGCCGACCTGGGCGCTGATCCAGCAGCTGAGAAGATCCGGGCGGCACTGGCCTCTCCCGGCTGGCAGCAGGTGGCCGCGATGGAGGACTACCTCATCAACCCGCCGGAGCCGGACAAAAACGGTGACGTCCCGGCACCGCCAATGACCTTCGCTGAGTGGCGCACCGCGCAGGAACCGCTGTCTGAAGCGGTGATCGGCGCATGGACGGGCCTGAACGACCATGCGAACCAGATCGCTGCCGACGAGGGCAAACGCACCGCGGCGAACTCACTGTGGGCGGGTGCCGCCGTGCTCGCGCTTGCGCTCGTGGCGTTCCTGCTGTCGCTGTGGCTGGCCAACCGACTGATCGGGCGGCTCAAGCGCCTACGCAAGGAAACACTGGACCTGGCAGAGGTCGAACTGCCTGAAACCATGCGCAAGCTGGGCGCGGGCGAGCAAATCGATCCCAAAGCTGCGCACCTGGACTTCGGTGACGACGAAATCGGCTCGGTGGCACAGGCCTTCAACCGTGCACACACAGCGGCCGTTTCCGCCGCGGTCACCGAGGCCCGCACCCGCGAGGGCGTGCGCGCGGTGTTCCTCAACATCGCCCACCGAAGCCAGATGGTGGTGCACCGGCAACTCGAGGTCCTGGACGAGGCCGAACAAAGCCAAGAGGATCCTGCCCTGCTGGAGACATTCTTCCGACTCGACCACCTGGCGACCCGCGAACGCCGCAACGCCGAGAACCTCATCATCCTCGGTGGCGGCGAGCCCGGCCGCCAGTGGCGGAGTCCGGTGCCACTGTCCGATCTGGTGCGTAGCGCGATCGGCGAGAGCCTCGACTACACGCGGGTGCACACCCGCCGCATGCCTCAGGTGTTCATCGTCGGCAACGTGGTCGCCGACCTCATCCACCTGATCGCCGAACTGGTCGACAACGCGACGGCGTTCTCCCCGCCGCAGTCGCGCGTCGAAGTGAGCGGCAACGTGGTCGGCAAGGGGGTCGCGATCGAGATCACTGATCAGGGCATGGGAATGACCGCCGAAGAACTCGACCGCGTCAACGAGATGCTGCGCAATCCACCGGATTTCGGTGTCGACACGCTCTCGGCGACTTCACGTCTGGGCTTGTTCATCGTTTCGCAGCTGGGTGTACGGCACGGAATCTCTGTGCAGCTAACCGAATCCGAGTACGGCGGCATTCGTGCCATCGTGCTGGTGCCGAACTCGGTGGTCGCCGCCGATGCGACACCTGTGGCTGGCCATGTGCCAGATCGGTTCGCCGGACGTCGGCCCGAAGGGCGGATAGCCAGCGCGATCCCGGAACCCAATTCTGCCGAATCTGTCTCGGCTGCAGTGGGTGTCGCGACACTTGCGCCCCCGACTCCAGTGTCTCCCGCCGAACAGCCGGTGCAGTCGGTGGCCCCGCCGCAGGCGTGGGCGAACGTCGAGTACATCGATAGCGCGCCACACGCCGAGTACACAGAACATTCTGTGGCAACCCCGTGGCACGAGCCGCCGACCCCCGCTGTCGAACCGGAGTCCCTCACCCCGCAACCGTTGCCCGACAACGGCGGTGGCGTTCGCCCAAGCCTGCCTCGCCGTCGCCGGCAGGCCAGTCTGGCGCCGGAGCTGGCGCACGATCCTCGGCTCGAGGTGGAAGCGCAGCAGCCGTCACGGTCGGCGGAGCAAGCGCGAGATCTGATGTCCGCCATCGCGTACGGTACCCAGCAGGCTCGGCATTCGGAACCCCCGCCCGGGTATACAACCAGGGACGAAATGGAAGGTGAAGGAAGGTGAAGGTGACGACTTCTAACTCAGGTGACCTGAACTGGCTTCTCGACGATCTAGTCAATCGTCTTGCCGGGGTGCGCTACGCAGTCGTGCTTTCCACCGATGGGCTGCTGCTGGGCCGATCCACGTCCATGAGCCGTGAGGACGCCGAGCACTTCGGTGCCATGTCGGCCACTTTGTACGGGCTGGCACGCAGCGCGGGACATCGCTTTCAAGGCGGCAGCGTTCGCCAAGCCGTCATCGAACTTGAGAATGCGGTGATGTTCGTGACGGCGGCCGGAAGCAACGCATGTATCGCATTGCAAGCCAACGACACCGCGAATCTGGGTATGGTCGCGTATGAAATGAACATGACTGTGCAGCGTGTCGGTAGCTATCTGTCTGCCAATCCTCGTAACGGTGTGGCCGAGCATGGAGCGTAGATTGCCGTGACACGAATAGGTCAACCGTGGTTCGACGACGCGGCCGGTCCTCTGGTCCGCCCGTACGCCGTCACGCGGGGCCGCACGATGGGTGCGGGACACGATCTCGACATGCTCACGCTCGTAGTGACCGTGTCCCCCGCTCCGCGGCTGCAGCACATCGAAACGGAGTACGCGGAGATCGTTCAGTTGTGCTGTACTGCGCAGTCGGTGGCCGAGGTCTCCGCGCACCTGAATCTGCCTCTGGCGGTAACCAAAATCCTGGTCGGTGATCTCATCGCCGAGGGAATGCTGAACTTCCGGGCTCCCGCCAGCAGCGACTCCTACAACGACATTGCCGGGATCGGCGACCTGAACATTCTGCAAGCAGTACTCGATGGAATCCGAAAGCTGTAGACAACTATGCATGACAATGCGTCCTCAGCCGACCTGGCTGCTTCGGTCAAAATCCTCGTAGCCGGCGGCTTCGGAGTCGGTAAGACCACGATGGTGTCCTCCGTCAGTGAGATCGCACCACTACGTACCGAGGAAACGATTACCGAATTGTCCACCGGCATCGACGATTTGTCGGGCGTGGAGGGGAAGACCACGACCACCGTGGCCCTGGACTTCGGTCGTATCACCCTCGATGAAAGCCTAGTTCTGTACCTGTTCGGCACGCCTGGACAGGACCGATTTTGGTTCCTTTGGGACGAACTGGTGCGCGGGGCCCTCGGCGCCGTCGTTCTCGCAGACACCCGTCGGTTGGAGAACTCGTTCGCTGCCATCGACTTCTTCGAACGGCGCGGAGTCTCGTTCACGATCGCGGTGAACTGCTTCGACAGTGCCGAGGCCTACACAACTGACGAGGTTCGCGAAGCACTCGACCTCGACACCAGAACCCCCATCGTGCTTTGCGACGCTCGTGATCGCGATTCGTGCAAGTCTGTACTGATAACGCTTGTCGAACACCTCATCGCCCAGACCAGCAGCTCAGTGGCCTGAGCAACGCAACGTTCGTCGTCGCGGCCGGATTGCCTCGATCCGTGGGGCCGGTTCCTCGGTGAGCCGGAACCAGAGCACACACCACGCCGGCGGCGCTGTCACTTCGCCTCGGTGCAACACGAGGAGTCATCGGCGGCGCCCGGTCTGGCAAAGAGAGCGCAGCTCTGGTGGCTGCCTGCAGAGTTCGGAGGGCAGCATTGAGGGGGAGAGAGCGAGGGCGACAGGACTATGTGAACTAAGGCCGGTCTTCGGCATCGCATCGATCGGCGTTTTCGCCGTCGTGGGTTGGTCGTCGTGTCGGGGTGAGCAGGTCAGGGTTGACCGCTCGCGCGGCTTGGGCCAGGGTGATGATGAGTAGTCCATAGACCCACACCGAGTACGCCCAGGGGCTGTGGGTGACCGCGGTGATGCGGGGGCCGTCCTTGGTCCAGTAGGTGCAGCGCACGCCGGCAGGGAAGAGCTCGTATTCGTGGGACCAGGCGATATTGGGATGGAACCTGCTCACCAGGTCCGGATCTGGTGGAGGGAGTCGGTCGGAGGGGAAGCCGTCCGGCACGTGCCCGTCGCGTTGGGAGCAGGTATAGCCGGGGTAGTCGTTGTAGTCGTCGATGCTGGCGAACACGAGGACGGCGATCGATCCACCGATCGACAGCAGCACAGAGGTTGCAGCCGCAGACCTGCGTGCGTGTCGACCAGCGGCGCTGAAGGATAGCCAGATAATCGCGCCCAATAGCGCAAGCGCCAGGCCTATAGGCGACAGGAGCGGAGCGAGGAATGCCCCCACAGACCCTCCCATCCCAGCGTCGGTTCTTCTCCAGGGCGACGGTAGCCATCAGTGACGGAGCCGTGGGGGTCGGCACGTTCGACAGGTCTCCCGGGTGCGGACGTAGGACACCGGACGGACGGGGGGATGGAATGGATGGAGGGGTGTTCACCAATGCCGGTTCGTTCTGGGCTGCATGTGAATTGGATAGGTCGACCAGTCGGTAGTCGCACTTAAGGATGGCCCCTGATCGCGCAGATCTGGATGAACTCCAGGTTGGGGCAGTCGGGTACGCCATCACCGGTTCGACGACTTGCCGGCGCCGTCTGAACGGCGACGGGAGGGATTGCCCCCCGAGCGGGGTGACGAATCGGCTGAACTAGGGCATGTCTCCTAGCCTGCGAGGTGTTTGACCCAGGTGCACACCGCTGACAGGAGCGCCCCAGCTCGGTGCGTGAGGGCCAATTTGTCGTAGCGAGTGGCCAGCGTACGCCACTGCTTGAGAGTGCAGAACGACCGCTCGACGACGTTGCGGCCCTTGTACTTCTCGGCATCGAGCCGGACCGGGCGGCCACCGCGACTGCCCCTTCGGAGCCTGTTGCGTTTCTGGTCCTCCGGTTCGGCGATCACCGCCTCGAAACCCCGCGATCGGAGCAGGGTCCGGTTGACTTTCGTGGTGGGCGCGGCAGATCGTCGAGTCCACCGAGACAGTCCAGTCGAGAAGGCCGTTCGCGTCGGCGTTGGCGAGGAGCGCGGCCAGGATCGTGTCCCAGGTTCCGTCGCCGGCGTAGCGGCGGTGACGCTTCCAGATCGTCTGCCACGGAACGAATTCGGCAGGCACGTCACGCCACGGCACACCGACCCGGTGCCGATGGACGATGCCCTCGACGACTCGACGGTGGTTGCGGAACGGGCGTCCACCCTGTTCGCCAACAGACGGCAGCAGCGGCTCGATCAACGCCCACTAGGCGTCGGACAGGTACTCGGTACGTGACACGACGCCCAGTGTCGCTGATTTGATCCCGCTACTGCCAGTTGGGAGCACGCTCTAGGTCGGTGTTCCGCCGGAGCTCCAGGCCTGTCGGTGGAGCCGCTCGACGCCGTCGAGCAGGAGGTCGAGGGTGAACTCGAACTCGAACTGGTCGTCGCAGCCCGTGCCCACCACCGAGTGTCCGTCGTGCGGGCGGCTGGCGGCGACCGCGGCGATGTGGGGGTAGGCCTCGGCCAGCTGCGCGGCGGCGGCCGCGGGGATCTCCTGATCGGCGTCCGCGGGGTCGGTGTAGAGCTCCTGGGTGAACCCAAAGATGCGGCTCCCCAGCGCGTGCATCGCGTGATGGGTGAGGTCGACGGACAGGCCCCCGGCGGTGAACGTCGCGATGGTGGAGTCCATGTAGGCCAGCACCGCCGGGGTCGGGGCGGTCCTCGACTCCATGACGCGTCGCGCCCACGGGTGCCGGAGCAGCATCGCGCGGGCGGACAGGATGCGGGACCGGATCGCGTTCCGCCACGGCAGGTTTGGGTCCGGGGCGTCGATCTCGGTCACGACGGTGTCCGCCATCGCGTCGAGGAGCTCGTCCTTGTTGGCCACGTGCTTGTAGAGCGCCATCGGGACCACGCCCAGCTCCTGCGACAGCCGGCGCATGTTCACCGCCTCGATCCCGTCCGAATCGGCCAGGGCAATGGCGGCGGCCAGCACGCGATCTCGGTTCAGGGGGGTGCGGCGGGCATCCGCCTTGCTGCGGGCCATCGGCTCCGTCCTCTCCTGCGGGCCACCCGCCGTCGGTTGACAGGTGTACTTCGTACACCTTAGCGTTCTGGCCGATGGTGTACTACGTACACCTCTGGATCCCTAGGGAGTTGCGCGATGACCTCAGCAAGAAGGACTGCAATGGCCGCCGGTGTGTTGTTCCTGATCACCGAGGTCTCGGCGATCGCGGGGCTGGCCCTCTATCAGCCGGCGCTCTCGGATCCCGGCTATGTCGGCGGCGCCGGTGCCGACGGCCGGGTGCTGCTCGGCGCCCTCTGTGAGCTCATCCTGATCGCGGCCATCATCGGCACCGCCGTCACGCTGTACCCGGTCATCCGCAGGCAGAACGAGGGCCTCGCCCTCGGTCACGTCGCCGGCCGCATCCTCGAGGCCGCCATCATCACCGTCGGCATCGTCAGCGTGCTGTCGCTGGTGACGCTGCGGCAGGACGGCGCGGCCGCAGGCGCGGACGAGGGCGCACTCGGCGCGGTCGGGCAGGCGCTGGTCGCCATCCACGACTGGACGTTCCTGCTCGGCCCGAGCGTGGTGCTGGGCGTGAACAGCCTGCTGCTGGCCTACCTGGTGTACCGGTCGGACCTCGCGCCCCGGCCCATCGCCGTGCTCGGGCTCGTCGGCGGACCGCTCGTCACCGTCTCCGCGATCGCCGTGCTCTTCGGGCTCTACGGCCCTGCCGCCCATGCGATCTCCGCGCTGCCGGTGTTCGCGTGGGAGGTCAGCTTCGCCGTCTACCTGATCGCCAAGGGCTTCAAGGCAGTTCCCGTCGCCGACCGCATCATTGCCTCGGGCGACCTGCGCCCCGAACCGTCCATGGCGTGACCCCTGCGCCTTCCTGGCCCGCGGGAGCCCTCTGTCCGATGTCGATTGCGTGCGTGATCGATGAGTTTATGATTCAGTGAAGTGAATCATTTACTGCTGCGATCGGAGTTGCGATGGACCTGTTGATGGCCGGGGTGACCGGCGGCACGGGGAAGCTGGCGTTGGAGCGGGCGCTGGACGCCGGGCATCGGGTGGTGGCGGTCGCCCGCCGACCGGAGGCGGTGGCCGCCCGGCCGGGACTGCGGGTGATCGGGGGCGACGTCCTGCAGGGCGGGCAGTGGCAATCGGAGGTCGGCGACTGCCGGGCTGTCCTGTCCTGCCTGGGCAGCACGGATCGCAAGCATCCGACCACCGTCTACTCGCAGGGAACCGCGAACCTGTTGGACTCGCTGGCCGGCGGGCCGGAGCGGCGGCTCGTCTGCCTGTCCTCGGCGGGCCTGGAGATCGCGCCCGGCACCCCGTGGGCCCAGCGGATGGTGACCCACCTGGTGATCCAGCCACGGTTCCGGCACGGATACACCGACATGGCCCGGATGGAGGAGTTCGTCTCGGCGCAGGACGTGCGGTGGACCATCATCCGGCCGCCGATGCTGACCGATGCCGCCTCGACGGGTGAGGCCCGGGCGGCCGTGAACCGGCACCTGGACAAGCCTCGGTCGATCAGCCGTGCCGCCCTGGCCGACTATGCGGTTCGGATCCTGGAAGAACCCACGACCTGGAAGGGGACGGTCGAGGTCTCGGCCTGACCGAAACGTCGGCCCTGCACCGCGCGACGCTTTCCGTTGCGCGGCGCAGGCGGGTGGGGCCGGCGCGGGCCGCTCAGGATTGGGCGCGGTAGCCGGGGTGCACGTCCGGCTCGATGCCGTGACTGGTGGCCACCTTCGCCAGCAACTCGCCGAGGGTGCGTCGCTCCTCGGCCGACAGCGCCTCGACCAGGTCGGCCTCGTGTGCCTCGCCGATCTCGCGCATCTGCGCCATCACCGCGCGTCCGCCCACCGACAGGTGCAGTTCGTAGTTGCGACGATCCCGGGCGCTGCGTTGACGCTCCACGAGCCCCTTGGCCTGCAGGCCGTCCACCAAGGCCACCACCCGACTCGGCACCACGCCGAGCTTGGTCGCCAGCGCCTGCTGGCTCATTCCGGGATCGGTCGCGATCAGCCGCAGCAGGCCGACGTCGCTGGGCTGCAACTCCAGCGCGGACAGTCGCTCCGCGAATCGGGCGGTGGCGTACATGCCGAGCTGGGACAACAGGAAGCTGACCCGCTGCGCGGGCGGTCGGAACGGCTGCGCCGCGGGGTCGGTGGCCATGCCCGCACCATACCATTGACACGCAATCATTCTGTGCTATGAATGATTGCATGACTGGAACTAATAAGCTCGACAGAGCCGACCTCACCGGTCGGGTGGCGTTGGTGACCGGGGCGTCCGGATCGATCGGGGCGGCGGTCAGTCGCGCCCTCGCCGACCGCGGCGCGGCGGTCGCCGTGCACGGTCGGACCGAGGACCGGCTGACCGCGCTGGTCCAGCAGATCCGCGGGTCCGGGGGCACGGCCGCCGTGCACCTCGGCGACGTGCGCGACCCCGACCACCTGGCGGAGCTGACCGAACGGGTGGCCGCGGACCTCGGGCCGATCGACATCGCGGTCCCGCTGGCGGGCGGCGCGGGCGCGCCGGAACCGTCGGCGGCGATGAGCGCGCAGCGCTGGCGTGAGGTCGTCGAACTCGACCTGACCTCGACGTTCCTCACCCTGCGGGCCGTGCTGCCAGGAATGGTCGAGCGCGGTGACGGGCGGATCGTCACCGTCGCCTCCAGCGCCGGACGCCGAGCGTCGCAGGCCAACGCCGCCTACGCCGCGGCCAAGGCCGGCGTGGTCATGCTGACCGAGCACCTGGCAAAGGAGCACGCAGGCAACGGCATTCGGGTCAACTGCGTGGCGCCGTCCATCGTGGAGACCGACACGCTGCGGGACCGAATGTCCGCTGCGCAGCTGGCCGCAGTCGCCGGACACGTGCCGCTGCGCCGCATCGGCCAACCCGCCGACATCGCCGAGACCGTCGCGTTTCTCGTCTCGGACGCGGCGGGCTGGATCACCGGGAACACCATCGACATCACCGGAGGGATGACGCTGTGAACGAGAGCGCGAGTGACACGAGGAGTGCCGTCGGACAGCGACCGAGCGGACCGTCGGGCGGCGTGCAAACACTCGACCGGGCGCCGGGCCCGGCGCCAGGGAGACGGCGGCAGGACGGGCCGCCGTTACCGCCGGTGGCGATCGCCGCCGTCGCGCTGTTCATGGCCTCGCTGGTGCTGCCGATCGTGCTGGGCGGCGGGGCCGTCTACCCCTCGCCGTTCGCCCCGGGGGAGGAGATCGTCGGCTACTTCCGGGACCACTCGGACCAGGTGCTGGTCGCGAGCCTGCTGCAGTTCGCCGCCTCGCTGCCGCTGGCCGTCTTCGCCGCGGTCGTGTCGGTTCGGCTGGGCCGGCTCGGGGTGCAGGCACCCGGTCCCCGGATCGGTTTCGCGGGCGGCGTTCTGGCCGCGGCTGCGCTGGCGATGTCGGCCGGCTTCAGCTGGGCAGTGACCCGGCCGGAGGTCCTGGCGCACGACGAACTGATCCGGCTGATGCACGACCTGGCCTTCGTCACCGGCGGGGCCGGGTTCGTGGTGCCGCTGGGACTGCTCGTGGCCGGCATCGCCGTGCCCGGGCTGCTGGCCCGGTTGCTGCCCCGCTGGCACGCCTGGGCGGGCCTGGTGATCGCGGCGGTGGCGATGGTCGCGACGCTGTCTGTGGCGTTGCCCGGCCTGTCGATCCTGCTGCCGATCGCCCGCTTCCCGGCCTTCGCCTGGATCGTGTCGGCGGCCTTCTTGCTGCCGCGCCGGCGGGCCCGGCGTGGCGAAACCACTGCGAATCAAGGGAGTTCACGATGAGCAATCCAATGTTGCCCAAGCTGGTGCGGTTTCAGCGGCCGAAGCGGGCGCTGCCATGGGCGCGGCCGGACCGGGCCACCGAGGCGGCGGTGTTCGGCACCGACCTGGCGGGATACGAGGCCGCGCTGGCCGATCTGGATCGCCAGCGGGACGAGGCCGCCGACCGGCTTATCGCGGACGCGGGGGTGGCGGATCGGTTGCGTCGCCTGCCGTTCGCCGCGGGGGAACGCATCGTGGCGATCGGCGAGAGCACCACGGCCGACCGATTGTCCTGGTTCGAGGTGCTACGCACACTGATCGCTCGGCACCGGCCCGACCTGGGGTTGGAGCTGATCAACCTCGCGGTGTCGGGGGCGTCCACCACGGGGACGCTGGCCGGACTGGCCGGGATCCGCAGGCAGCCGGCGGATCGGGTGTTCATCCTGTTGGGCGGCAACGACATCCAGCGGTACGGTGTCGACGGGCCGCGGCTGGTCAGCGAGGCCGAGTCCGAGCGGAACCTGAGGCTTCTCCGCGAGCGAGCATCCGGCGATGCGGCGCAATGGATCTGGCTGACCCCGCCGCCGGTGGACGAGGCGGCAGTCGCCGCGTTCCCGTTCTTCGGCGGCGCGGGACTGCACTGGTCCAACGACGACGTCCGACGCACGGGCGGTGCGATCCGCCGGATCGCGGGGGACCGGGACCTGGTTATCGACACGAGCCCGGCCGTCACGGGGCCCGAATCGTTGCTCGAGGACGGGGTCCATCCCCAGGCCGCGACCCAGGCGGCCGTGGCGGGCCTGGTCTTGGACGCATTGACCCGGTGACGAGGTAGCGGATGGGTCAGGATGGTCCGCATGCGTGAGATCACCCTCGACCTAGGCATGTCTCCTAGCGGCGTGAATGGAGGGGTGTTCACCAATGGCGGTTCGTTCTGGGCTGCATGCGGATTGAGTAGGTTGACCAGTCGGTAATCACACCTAAGGAGGGCTCCAGATCACACAAATCTGGATGATTTCCAGTTTGTGGCAGGAATGCGTGCGATCAGGTGTCCGACATGAGCAGCGGCGATCCACCTCAACGCAATTGCCCACTGGCCCCCCCGCGGGCCGTGCCCGCGCACTCAGTGGACTGTCGCCACAGCTTGCTCCACATCTTGCGCAAGAAGGTAGTGGTTGAGCGCGATGGCGGCCTTCGACCCCGCGCCGGCGGCCGTGATCAGCTGGGCCGGCGAGTCGACGACATTGCCGGCAGCCCACACTCCGGGCACGCTGGTGAGCCCGGTCGGATCGGTTGCCGCCCAACCGTCCTCGCCCGTGTCGCACCCCAGATCGGTGAGCAGGTCGTCATGTGGCACGAAGCGCGGGCCAACGAACACCGTTGACCGCGGGCACGACCTGGCCGTCCGCAAGCTCGACACCGCACAGCTGCCCGTCCTCCATCACGATTCGTGTCACGTCTCCGTCGACGACGCGGATCCCGCGGGCGGTAAGTCGGGTGCGTTCTTCGGTGTCCAGGA
Organism: Rhodococcus sp. P4_C10; assembly: GCF_056402135.1. Taxonomy (NCBI): domain Bacteria; kingdom Bacillati; phylum Actinomycetota; class Actinomycetes; order Mycobacteriales; family Nocardiaceae; genus Rhodococcus; species Rhodococcus sp. P4_C10. Next base: position 229,868 of record NZ_JBFUHZ010000006.1, read on the forward strand.
CGATCCGGTTCGGAAAGAAGGTCACGTCGGCGGACCATTGGCGCACCAGTGACGCCTGGTGGATTGTGAACGGCCTGTTGTCGCCGCCGAGCACTGCGATGGGCGTGTCCCGAACCTCGTACCCGTGGCAGTAGGGGCAGTGCAGGACGCCGATTCCCCACTGCTCGCGTAGGCCGGGGATCTCGGGCAATTCGTCGCGCAGTCCGGTGGCGACGATGACCCCACGCGTCGCTATGTCAGGTCCGCCGCTTCGACGCACGACGAACCGACGTTCACCGAGTTTCTCGATGGCCAGCACTCGGCCCTGCATCACCTCGCCGCCGTACCCAATCACTTCGGCCCGGCCGACGGCGAGCAGCTGCGCGGGGGACATTCCGTCCCGAGACAAGAAGCCGTGGACGTGTTCTGCCGGGGCGTTGCGGGGTTCGCCGGCATCAACCACGGCCACCCGACGGCGAGCGCGGGCCAGTACCGTCGCAGCGCTCAGCCCTGCCGCACCGCCGCCGATCACCACTGCGTCGTACTCCACTGCGATTCCCCTCCCGCCCTTGCCAATGCATGGCGCGAGCACGTCCACTAAGTCCGTCGATGTCGAACTTCCGCAACCTTCAAAGGCTTTCGATTCAGCCACTGCTGGCGAGGTTCGCGACCTCTATCAGGCGTTCGTTCCTCGCCGCGCCTCCACTGGAGCCCCCACCGGCCGTCGCGGCCCGCCGTCGGCGGAGGCGGTGGGCTACGCTGGGAACCTAACAGACTGTTTACTAGTTAACAAAGATGGTGGCGATGACTGACTCCACTCTTCGATCGCGCACCTGCGAGCTGTGGGGTGAGCACAACCCCACTCTGGATACCTCGCCGATGGCTGTTGTGGCGCAGCTCAAACGAATCTCCGCATTGCTCGAGCTGGCCGTCGAGCCCATCTACAAGGGTGCGGAGCTCACCGTGGCTGAGGTGGAGTTGCTCGTGCCACTTCGGTATGCCGACGAGGTGGTCACCGCCATCCGCTTGGCGGAACTCCTCGGTATGTCCAGAGCGGGGGTCAGTAAGACCCTGGCCAAACTCGAGCGCCGGGGCTTGATCAGCCGCGCACCAAATCCCACAGACAGGCGCTCGGTGCTGATCAATCTGACGGACTCCGGGATGCGTGCCATCGACGACGTGTTCCCTCGCGAACTCGATGCTCACGCAAAGCTACTCGCCGGACTTGGACGCGATCGGGACGAGATCCTCGCCACGCTGAATCACCTGGCGGAGGCCATGGAATCACAGCTCAACGGGCCGCCGGCGTAGTCAGCTCGATGCCTGGTGGGTTGCCTGATGGACTTCAAAGGGCATTCAACGCTCGCAGCCCCGGGAACATCGGACACGTCTGCTGCCAGCGAAAACTCTCCCGAAGGCAAGACCGTCCGCGGGGCGCAATACCCCTTCAAGTGCCAGATCGCCAGACTCCTGTGGCGGACCATGTGCCGAGACCATCGTGAGTCGCCATTACTCTCAGAACGGCAATCGGCCTGAGTGAGCTGTATCCGATCCGGCGCTAATCGTCCGGAGCAGAGCGGGTATGGAGATTTTCCGACCAACGCTCAGACCAATCCCAGACTTGCTGCAAGGCCGCGCCGAGCTCCATGCCCGCGACGGTCAACTCATAGGTCTTGTCGGCCCGCTTCTCGACCATCCCGGCGTTCTGCAGTTGCTGCAGCCGCTCCGAAAGCACGCTCGACGAGCACCTTCCCATCCGTCGTCGTAGTTCGAGAAAGCCCAACGGGCCGGGCTCGAGCTCCCAGACTGCACGCAAGATCCATCGCTGCCCAAGGAGCTCCATCGCTGCAATTGTTGGTTGTGCGGAGGGCTCGCTCAGCTGTCGGGACCGTTCCGGTTCTCTTGCACTTCTCATTTCGAACCATCATAGTGGTTCGAAATTAGAAGCGTTTGGGGATTGGGGAGGGGGCGTCGTGAGCGAGGTCGTGGATCTTGATGGTCGACGGGTCGTACTGGTCACGGGGGCATCGCGCGGGATTGGCGCAGAGACCGCGCAGGTGCTCGGGGCGGATGGCGATCATGTGATCATCAACTATCGAGAGAAGTTGAAGCGTGCGCAGGCGATCGCAGACGGCATCGCTCAAGCAGGAGGGACCGCATCGGTCGCCGGCGGCGATCTGTCCGACGAAGTGGCTGCAAATCGCTTGATCGCCGAGGTGACCAAGGAGTTCGGGCGCCTGGATGTGCTGGTCCTGAACGCGTCCGGTGGGCTCGAACTCGGTGCGGGCCCGGACTATCCGATGAAGATCAACCGTGACGCGCAGCTCAGGCTCGTCCAGCTGGCGTTGCCGCTCATGCCATCTGGGTCTCGGATCGTGTTCGTCACCAGCCATCAGGCGCATTTCCACGGCCGCAAGCCTGTGCCGGCGGAGTATGAACCCATCGCGGAGAGCAAGCGCGCAGGAGAAGACGCATTGCGGAACATGATCCCGCTGCTCTCCGATCGCGGAATCGAGCTCACCGTTGTGTCGGGCGACATGATCGACGGCACGATCATCGTGCGACTACTCGAACGCCGGAACAGCGACGCCGTCGAGGCGCGTCGAGACCAAGGGCCACTGCCGACGGTCGAGGAGTTCGCCCGCGCGGTCGCCGATGCCACTCGCAGCGACAACGCTACGGGTCACACGGTCTACGTCGGCGGACTGGACTACCTCTCGATGCCAACTGCCTAACCTGCTGGCGTCCAGCGATCGGCAGCCGTACGCGGGATGGTGCGGGACGGTGCTTGGAGACGTGAGAGAGGAGAGATGGTGGGCGGGCCGGGCGGATGGAGTGAGACGGGCACGGGCGGGAGGGCGGAGTTGAGTGATGGCGGGGGTGTTCACCAATGGCGGTTCGTTATGGGGTGCAGTCGGATCGGATAGGTTCACCAGTCGGTAATCACACTCACGGACGCTCCAGATCACACAAATCTGGATGAGTTCCGGCTTGGTCGGTGCTCGAGCGTCGAGGGGCTACTGAAATCACTGCTCGGGTTCGCCGCCGACTGCTGCGTCGTACCAATTCCAGTGATTGGAGATGCATCTCCGCGCTGTCAGTGAAAGTCCCAGCGGAGCACACCGTCCTCGACTAGTACTCCAGCCGGACTTCGTGATCATGGCGTGAGGCGGCATCGCTGGTCATGAAAGGACACCCGGGACCGATGAGTTACAGCCGCGGAAGTGGTCTCTTCTTGCGAGATGCAACCGTAGAGGAGTCGCCATGCCGCTTCATATTCAACGATCGCCCGAGCACCTGGTCACCGTCGGTGACGTCGACCTGTGTGTGACCACATTCGGGGACCGGCGGCAGCCGCCGGTGCTGCTGCCGTGCACATCGAGACTGTTCTGGGAAGACCGGTTCTGCGACCGGCTTGCCGGCGCTGGCCGGTTCGTCCTGCGCTACGACATCCGCGACACAGGCCGGTCGACTGCTTATGCGACCGGCTCTCCCGGCTACAGCCTCCGTGACTTGGTCTTGGACATCATTGGACTGATGGATGTCTTCGAACTTCCGCGAGCTCACCTGGTGGGCTTCTCCGTGGCCGGATGGATCTGTCAGCTTGCCGCCCTCGACCACCCCGACCGTATGTCGGCACTGACCCTGATCAACACCCGTCCGACGTCCCCAGGCCCGGCGGACTCGGATCTGCCCGGACACTCGGACCGGGTCATGGAGTTCTTTACCAAGGCACCCGACCCGGACTGGTCCGACCGGGCGGCGGTGATCGACTACGGCGTCGAACAGGCCCGGGTACGCGCGGGCGCACACGGATTCGACGAACAGGAGGCGCGGCAGCAGGCGACCCGAATGGTCGACCGCACCACCAATATGGCCTCCAGCATGCGCAATCTGTCATTTGTCGAGGCGGGCGACCGCTGGCGGGAGCGTCTGGGTGACATCACCGTGCCGACCCTCGTCGTCCACGGGACCGATGACCCGTTCTTTCCGTACGGCAACGGACAGGCCATGGCTCGAGAGATTCCCGGCGCCGACCTGCTCCCCCTGAACGGCATCGGCCACGAACTTCCGGCCACGACCTGGGATCAGCTGCTCGCCGCCATGCTGGTACTCCAGCCGGAATCCGTGATCGACGAAGGTGTTGGACAGTAGGCCGGACCGGGGGCGGCCACCGCGTGATCATGTCGTGTTTGTGTGTGACACAACTGAATTGGCGGTGGCGGTGGCGGTGTGGAGAGGTGGAGTGGATGGGTGGAGGGGTGTTCACCAATGTCGGAGCATGCTGGGCTGCATGCGGATTGGATAGGTTGACCAGTCGGTGATCACACTTAACGAGGGCTCCAGATCACACGAATCTGGATGCGTTCCAGCTTGTGTGCGACGGTGGGCGAACCGTCCGAGTGACCTGTCAGGTCAGTGGATGGCCGTCGGCGCGCGACTTAGACTGGGCGGCAAGCGTTTCGGCTACGTTGACCGGGCGGTGATCACACGCAACGAATTCCCCAGATCACAGCAAATCAGGACCGATTGCGTCGCCGCTGCTTCTTGTCGTCCGCCGACGATTCTTGACGGAGGACCGGCCGCCCGGCCACAGTGCTCTCAAGCGATCCCGAGTCCGCGGCCGTCGTGCCGCGGTTCGTCGAGTACTCGGGACATGAAATGCACAGGTTCACCGAACCAACCCGGTTCCCGCCGATTTCGACATCATCACTGTCTTCGTCGACGATGGACTCGTGATGCAGCCGAGTAGTGAATCCCTCTGGCGTCCGGAGGCCTCCACGACAGGGGTGTTTCCCCTGGACGATCCGCGTTGGAAGGATTTGTCGACCAGAGACGGCGATGCTGCGTGGGTGCCCGACTGGTTGCGCGCACTGGATGCGGATCCTGTAGACGGCGAGCGCTTCGCCGAGCAGTGGCCCGCACTCGTTTCGGAAGGCACCACCTGGCCGGCCGCTGTCGCTGCTTTTCCATACCTGGTCAGCATCGCTCGGCGCGTGAGCGCCGAGCAGCGACTCGAATACGTCACCGTGCTCGGGCTCATCGTGAGCGACTCCACGCCCAGCATGTGGCAAGAGACGATCGCCGCCGTTTCGCCTCGGGACACGAGGCCTGATCCTCATGCCGAGGCTCTCGTCGAGGCGCGAAGGATCACCGCCGAGACTGCCACGCTTCCCTATCGGGGCGAGCGCGACCTCCGCTACTTGCTCATGACCCTCGCCGCGCTCAACGGCCACTCGGAACTCGCGGCAGTAATTGACAACCTCGACGACGAAGAGACATGCCCGCGCTACGCAGCACATCTCTGGGGAGCGGGCGGGGGCGCCGACAGCTGATTCGTCCGCGCAGGCCGCACTCGTGTTCGTCGTGCGAGCCGCCGATGGCAGCGTCACGTTGCGCGGTGAGCTCGGGCCTATCCAGGCGTACTAGAGAGACGAGAGAGACGCGCCACGCCCATGAGCGTCTGACTAACTGAATGAATGTAGAGAGAGCGCGTGGAGTGGAGCGGTGGGGGCGCACTCGACGAGTGCGCCCGGAGGCGAAGGAGTTCCGGACGCCCGCCACCCGAGCAGGGTCAGTCGCTAGGGGCTGATCCGCCAGCCGCCTCCGGTTTCGGCGGGCGGGTCGCCAGGAGACCTCACACCCTGTGGGTACGAGAAGTCGCCGAGCCGTCGTGCTGTGCGGTGACCTGCGTCAGGGGACGACCACGTCCGCGGAAACCGGAATGCTCGGGTGGTCGGTTCGCATGGTGAGCCGAACCCGTCCCGGGCCCGTACCCACATGCATGAGCGTCGGTGGTTGGGTGCTGGTGTTGCTGGCGGGTATGGGCCGACTCGCTGTGCCGCTGTGACCGGTGTCGAGGTTCTGCCAATCGATGATCGCAGTGACGTCGCAGGCCAGGGTGGTCGATCCCCAGCTGCCCAGCGGTGAGAAGCCCTGCGAGATTCGCAGTTCGACGGAATGTACAGCCCCTCGGCCCTCGGAGTAGTCCCACAGGGGTCCGTCGAACGCAGTCCCGGAGACGGACATCAAGCCAGCGCAGATGCCGTTTCCCAGCGTCAACACCCGGTTGTATCCGATCTCCGACTGGGCGCACGATCGTGGTTCTGTGTTGCTGGTCCCGAGCTGGCAAGGGCCGGTTGCCTCGGTGGCCCCGGCTACCCCTGGCGCGGCAACGAACATTGCCGCGCTGATGAGTCCGGTTACCGCGGCCGAAGCGGATTTGTGTGAAGTTGGCATGTCCCGAGTATCGAGGATTTCCTCGCGTGTCAGCGTGAGGTGAGTCGACCGGTTTGCTGCCGGTTGGTGCCGAGCGCGCCGACAGCAACACCTTTTTTGGCTGTGAACTGTGCGGATGACACGTCCCCTTCCGTCTTCGACCGTCCGGCGGCGTCGGGCGTGTCTCTGCACGATCGGTACCGGTCACGGCGCGCCGGTCGGGTTGGCTGACGAGCCCGGACCGTGGATGTCGGAAACGATGTGTGTTGGCGAGCGGGTGGCGGCGGCCGCCACTATCGTCCGCGGTGTACCTGGGGACCGCTGCACCGGGAAGCGCCCACCCAAGTTCGGCACACGGCGGTCGTCGACGCAGATCCGAAAATCCGGCCGGAGATACCTGGATTCTGTCGCTCGCGGGTTCATAGGCGAACCCGCGAGCGACGCTGATGGGTGAACACCCTTGCCCCCGGGGTGTTCACCAACTACGGAGCGTGGTGGGCTGCATGCGAATTGAATAGGCCTACCGGTCGGTAGTCGCACTTATGGAAGGCTCCGGATCACACAAATCTGGCAGAGCTCCAAGCCTTGTCGGTCCGGGTGCGCTCGAGTCCGGCATAGGCCAGCTCTCCGGATCGAGATGCCAGACGGGTTTCCGGGACACCTGCGTCGGCCCCTGGCCGAGGTTGGATTCGCTACTAGAAGTCGAGATGGCCGTCCACCTTGACGCTCGTCGAACAGGACTTGTCACCGGGAGGTACGCCGGCATGAGTAGGTTCGTGCCGTGGACAATCCAACGGCAACACGGTCGATCATGGCGCTGGCTGATCTGGCCACACCCATGGCGATCCGAGCAGCGGCGACCCTGAGCCTGGTCGAACACGCAGGCACCGAGGGGGCGACGGCAGAGCAACTCGCCACTGCAACCGGAACGCAGACACAGGCACTGCGACGCCTGCTCGACCACCTGGTCACGATCGGCGTCTTCTGTCTCGATGCCGAGCCCGCCCGCTACCGACCCACGAGTCTCGGTGCCCAGATGAGCGAGGACGCCCCGGAAGGGGTCAAACCGCTGCTCGACATCACCTGCGCAGGCGGTCGCGCCGAACTCGCCTTCGTCGATCTCCTCGAAACGGTCACCACAGGCGCACCCGCCTATCCGCACCGGTACGGGCACGACTTCTGGGCGGATCTCGACGCCGAGCCGAAACTGCGGCGCACCTTCGACGCCCAGATGAACTGGCGGTTCCGCGAACAGGCGCCGGAGATCGCGAAAAGCTTGAACTGGAGCCGCTTTCCCGACATCGTCGACGTCGGCGGCGGAGACGGGCAGCTGCTCAGCGAAATTCTGCATGCCCATCCCGGCGTCAAGGGCCGGGTACTGGACCTGGCGCCCACGGCGACCGCGGCCGCCGAACGGTTCGCTGCCGTCGGACTCGAGGATCGGGCAAGCGCCATTCCCAGCAGCTTCTTCGACCCGCTGCCCGCGGGAGCCGACGCCTACCTGCTCTCCGACATCCTCCACGACTGGGACGACGAGCACGCCCGGAAGATCCTGACCGAGTGCAGGCGGGCCGCAACCCCGAGCGGCTCAGTGGTGGTAGTCGAGCCGGTACGAGGGCACGGCGTCGGCACAGGCATGGACCTGTTCATGCTGATGTGTTTCGGAGGCAAGGAGAGGACGGTCGACGAGCTGATCGAGCTTGCCGCCCACTGTGGGCTCAAGTTCCACACCTCGGTCCCAGTGACGGACGGACGTATCGCGGTGGAGTTCAGCGTCGCGCCCCTAACCGACGGATGAACCGCTGTGGGTTCGCTGGATCTCCCGACCTGGCAGAGTGTCCGGATCGGCGATCGTCAATCAGGACACACCGACCTCGGGCTACCCACGTTCACGGTTTCACTAGGTTTCTGGACGCGCTCAAGGGCGAGGGAGCCAGCCCAATATCGCGGCGTGCCTAGGTCGATAACCGGAGCCGCATACCGTCGGCTATTGCGGAGCACTACTCGACGGCGCGGAAGCGCCGGCTGATTCGTTCATATGGCGTTGTGTTCACATCCGCTCCGGAGCGCTGACGCCGAGCAGTTCGAGACCGTTCGCGAGGACCTGGCGGGACGCGTCGCACAGCTCCAGACGCGCGGTGTGCAGCTCGCCTGCCTCCTCGTCGCCCTGCGGCAGGATGCGACACGCGTCGTAGAAGCGGTGGTAGGTACCCGCGAGCTCCTCGAGGTACCGCGCGATGCGGTGCGGCTCACGCATGTCGGCGGCCTTCGCGACGACGCGCGGGTACTCGCCGATGGTGCGGATCAGGTCGCCCTCGCGTTCATGCGTGAGCAACGCCAGGTTCGGGTTGACCGAGCTCAGCCCCAGTTCCGCAGCGTTGCGAGCGATCGAGCACAGGCGCGCGTGCGCGTACTGGACGTAGTACACCGGGTTTTCGTTGCTGGTACTCGTCCACAGTTCGAGATCGATGTCGATGCTCTGGTCAACCGACGAACGCACCAGCACATAGCGGGCGGCGTCGACGCCGATGGACTCGACCAAGTCGTCGAGGGTGATGACCGTGCCCGCGCGCTTGCTCATCTTCACCGCGACACCGCCGCGCACGAGGTTGACCATCTGCCCGATCATGACCTCCACGGTGTCCGGGTCGTCGCCGAAAGCGGCCGCGGCGGCTTTGAGGCGACCGATGTAGCCGTGATGGTCGGCGCCGAACATGTAGATGCACAGGTCGAAGCCGCGGGCCCGCTTGTCCTGGAAGTACGCGATGTCGCCGGCGATGTACGCGGCGTTGCCGTCGGACTTGATGACGACGCGATCCTTGTCGTCACCGAAGTCGGTGCTCTTGAGCCACCAGGCCCCGTCCTCGTGGTACAGGTTGCCCGAACCCTTGAGGGTCTCGACGGCCGTCTCCACCGCACCCGACTCGAACAGCGAGTTCTCGTGGAAGTAGACGTCGAAGTCGACGCCGAACTCGTGCAGCGTGCGCTTGATGTGCTTGAACATCAGCTCGACGCCGATGGACCGGAAGGTCTCGTGGGACTCGACCTCGGGCAGGTCGAGGATGCCCGGGGCCTGTTTTTGTACCTCGGCAGCGATGTCGCCGATGTAGTCGCCGGCGTAGCCGTCCTCCGGCGCCGGCTCCCCCTCGGCCGCGGCGATCAGCGACCGCGTGAAGCGATCGATCTGGGCGCCGTGGTCGTTGAAGTAGTACTCGCGCGTCACGTTGGCGCCCTGCGCGGTCAGGATGCGACCGAGAGCGTCGCCGACCGCCGCCCAGCGCGTTCCACCGAGGTGGATGGGACCGGTGGGGTTCGCGGAGACGAACTCGAGGTTGATCCGCTTTCCGGCGAGCGAGTCGCCCGTGCCGTACGCCGCACCGGCCTCGAGTACCTTCGCGACGATCGCGCCCCGCGCGTCGGCCGCGAGTCGGATGTTGAGGAAGCCGGGTCCGGCGACGTCGGCCGAATCGATGCCGTCGGACGCCGTCAGCTCCGCGGCCAACCAGGTGGCGAGATCGCGGGGATTGACGCCGGCCTTCTTGGCGGCCTGCATCGCCACATTGGTGGCGTAGTCACCGTGCTCGGGGTTGCGGGGACGCTCGACCGTCACGACTGTCGGAAGTACCGAAGAATCCAATCGTCGCTCAGTGAGAACCTTCGCGGCAGAGTCGCGGAGAAGTTCACTGAGCATGGTCGGGTTCATGGCAACGCACTATACGGACAGGTGTTCTGCGACTACCCGACGAATCCGCTGCATCACCCCTATAGAGCAGGGAGTGAGAGTGCTGGCGATCAGCAGCAGCACGCACCCAGCTGCGCGCGCGCCACACGAAGCTCGGCCGGATGGAGGGGTGTTCACCTATGTCGGTTCGTTCTGGGCGGCAAGCGGATTGGATAGGTTGACCAGTCGGTAATCACACTTAAGGACGGCTCTTGATCACACAAATCTGGATGGATTCCAGGTTGATGGCATTCAGGTGCCGCGGTCAGGTGTCGATTGGAGCAGTCCCGCGGCGGTGGCTGTGGTCGGACCGGGGCGGCGTACACCTGCCTCGCTCCTTCGTCAGCCCAGCGACCGTAGGTAGATGAGCGTCGCCTGCACGCGTCTGTCACCGTCCTGCAGTGGCAACTTCAGAGCCCCGGGAAATGACAACCACGATGACGATTCACATCCTGTCTGCAGTCCCCCGGGCCCCCTCCCTTGGTTGCTGCGATTGGGCCGTCAGTGTGTGGCCGGTCGGGTGGCGGGCTGGAACTTGAAGGACACCGCCTCCATCAGCGGCTTGTGCTGGGTCTTCTGCACGGCCGCGATGCGCCACTGGCCGTCGACGTCACGGATGACGGTGTAGGTCGCGAGCTTTCCCAGCTTCTTCGGCTCGCCCTTCGAGGATTCGCCGCGGGTCACGACGACAGCCGTATCGATGCCGTAGCAGCGGATTTCCAGGATATCGACGACGAGACGGGTGCCCTTCAGGAAGCTGTCGAACAGCGCCTGATGGGCCCTGCCGATCTCTTCGCCGCCGTGGTAGACGGTGCCGACGTAGGTCACATCGGTGGCGTCGGCGGTGAAGCAGGCGCCATAGGCCGCCCCGTCGCCCCGGTTCCAGGCGTCCTGGCTGAGCTCGACCAGTGCACGGATCGCGGTGGTATCAGTGGTGTTCATCGCGAGGTCCTTTCAATCGTTGGCGCGGAGTGAATTTCAGGTCGAGGCAAGGAAAGACAGCGCAATGCGCCGAGGCAGCAGCCGCAGCACGGCGGTGAACAGGCGGTTGGCACGACTGGTGAGCACAACCGGACCGGTGCTGTCGGACAGGGCTTTCCGGGCGCTGCCCACCACCTGCTGTGGCGACTGGATCAGCCAGGTCGGCACGTCAGCGGCCGCCTGCGAGGAGGTGGCGGTGACGCCCGGGCACAGGGCCAGAACCTGGACGCCACGCGGCTTCTGTTCGTGCCACAGCGTTTCGGAGAACGTGGTGACGAAGGCCTTCGAGGCGCTGTAGACGCTCATGCCAGGCTTCGGAGTGTGCCCGAGCGTGGAGGACACGTTCACCAGCGCACTGCCGGGAGCGGCGGCGGCGAGGAAAGCATGCGCCAGCACCACCACGGCCCGGCAGTTGAGATTCAGTGTGGTGAGCGCGGATTCGAGCGGAATATCAGCGAAGTCGCCATGCGCTGCAGCACCGGCATTGTTCACCAGCAGCGAGTATCCGCCGGCGCGAAGCATCTCCGCCGTGACACGGAGCCCGTCCTTGGTCGCGAGATCCGCGACGAGATATTCGTGCCCGTCACCGAGTTCGGCCATCAGCGCTTCGAGCCTCTCGCCGCCCCGCGCCACGGCCGTCACCGAGTAGCCCGCTGCCGCGAGCGATTTCGCGAAGGCTCGGCCGATGCCCGCGCTCGCACCGGTCACCAGCGCCTTCATCGCTCCGCCTGCGGCTTGGTCTCCGGGTCGAAGATGTAGGAGATCCGTTCCATCACCCGCTGTCGCTGAGTGTTGTGGAAGCTGGCGATCCGCCACTGTCCGTCCTGTTCGCGAACCAGCGTGTAGGTCTGGGTCTTGGACAGCTCGGCCGGACGGTCGTTCTCGTAGCGGTCGCCACGGCTGGTGACGATGGCGACGTTGCCGCCATAGAAGCGGACACCGAGATAGGAGTCCGCGAGCTTGGTGTCCTTCAGGAATCCGGTGAACAGGGCGCGATGCGCCGCGGTCAGGTCGCTGCGTCCCTGGTAGTGGGTGCCGATAAAGGTGGTGTAGCTCGCATTCTCCGTGAATACCGCGCCGTAGGCGTCGGCATCATTGCGACCCCATGCCTCGGTCATCGCGCCCAAGGTCGCACACACCCCCCCGCAGGTCGGCGTCCGAACCGCCATTGGGGGTGACCGTCGTGCACTCGGCGACGCCGGTGTTTCGGACCTCGGAGGTCTGGTTCAGCCACAGGTAGCCACCTGCGGCGGTCACCCCGAGCGCGAGAGCGGTCGCGCCGAGCACCCGAACAATGGTGCGGCGACGCGACTTGCCCGATGTGGTCGGTTTCGTATCGACAGCGGTCATAGCAGGAGCCCTCCATGTTATTCTCTGCTTAGAAGACTTCTCTTCCTTGGCGATGCTTCTTCGTTAAGGAAGAGATTATGAGAGAGGGTCACCCTTGTCAACACCTCGGCACGCAATTGATCCGAGCGCCGTCTTCCGTCGGTACCTGAGTTCCGTTGTGCTGCATGCTCAAGCGGGCGCGAAGGCCGTCGATCTGGGCGCGACCGACCTGTACGCGCTGAACATCCTCGAACTGAACGGCGCCATGACGCCCGGCGAACTCGGCGCGCGGACCGGCCTGACGACCGGTCCCACCACCCGGCTCATCGATCGCCTCGAGCAGGCGGGCTACGTGCGGCGGGCCGCCGATCCGGGCGACCGCCGCAAGGTCATCGTCGAACCGATCGACTCACCCGCCGACCTCGATGCAGTGCTGGCCCCGGCCCGGCGCAGGATCGGCGACATCGTCGCGAGTTACACCCCGCAACAGCGTGAACTGCTCTTCGACTACTTCGCCCGCGCGTCCGAGGCCTTCCAGTTGTCGGTCGACGAGATCGCCGAACACGACCGAAGTGCCGATTGACCCCATCGCCCACTACTGCCGTGACGCACCTGGCATGGATCCACTCCGACAGGGCCACGCCGAGTCAAATCAGCGAATGCCCCATCACCATGTGAGAGAGACGAGAGGGGGCGTTCACCAATGGCGACTAGTTCTGGGCTGCATGCAGATTGGATTGGTTTACCGATCGGTAATCACACCATTCTCGATGAGTTCCAGCGACGGATGCCAGGTCTCCCGGCCCCAAGCCTGGCAGGTGAGACCCGTCGAGCCTTCGGCAATGGCAGGCTCTCGCCCTACTCGGGCGTGTACCGCCGATCACCGTTGACATGCAGCTCAGCGGTCGCATCTAAAGCTCGTCGAAAGCAGGACGGCCGGCCGGCAGGTTGCCGTCGGTTGAGGCGGGACGCCAGGCCTTGTGGGAGATTCAACGGATGGTCGGGCGTATCCGGGTACTTCTTGGTGGTGCAGGGTCCAGCAGGCATGTGCTCTTCGCGGCCGTCGCCACGCCGCTGCTGCTCAGTGGCTGCGGTGGCTATTCGGGGCAAGTCATCACTCCCGGCTTTGAGTCATTGCCCCGATGCGCCGTGCGCGAGGAGATCCCGGTCGACGAGCTCGATCAGGACCGGCTTCACGACTGCAATCCCGAGGGTCTGCACATCCGGATGCCGGATGGACGGGTTGTCCAGGTCGACGCAGTGGGTGTTACCTACTCAACGAGCGGCTCGGATCCCGGACTGCCCGGCGAGATCACCGTCATCAACTGGGGCGTGGAAGGGGTGGGTGTCGCGTTTCGTAGCGGTGACGAGCGGCGGGTCTGGGGAAGCACCGACCAGGCCCGGGGAAAGCAGGAAGCGATTCCCGAACTCCGATAGGGGTTGCCCGCATGTCGGGGCTCGATGCCTGTGCCGAGCACAGACGCATATTGGCCCGGTCTCCCGCCGTAGACCTGCCCGCGGATGATCTGCCGATCCTGCGCGCTGTTACGTCGTCTGTCCCGCCACAACGCCGGCGGGATCGCGGCTCGGCGAACCTGTGCCGCTGGCTCTGCAGCGCGAGACATCTGGATGGATGGAAGCCAGAGTCGCCCCATGGATGGGGAGCGACGAGCAGCACGAGGGTGTTCACCAATGACGGAGCGTGGTGGGCTGCATGCGGATTGAATAGGCCTACCGGTCGGTAGTCACACTTAAGGATGGCTCCTGATCACACAGATCTGGATTAACTCCAGGTTGAGCTAGTCAGGTGTGCCATCGTCGGTTCGATGACTTGCCGGCGCCGTCTGAACGGCGACGGGAGGGATTGCCCCCGGGCGGGGTGACGAGTCAGGCTGAGGACGAAGATTCACCAGCTCAGCGACGGCAACGGGCGCCCGCTGGTCCTATTGGTCGGAATGCCCTAGCCGATCCTCGATGGATACCGCAAAACTCGACCGTCGCGGTATTCTTCATCGCAAGGTAGCCCCGCGCCCGATGGCGTCGCCCATCGGATCGTCGAGTGTGTGGGGTTTCACGATGACTGCCGAAATGGCTGATCGCACTCTTGCTGTGTACGTCCCCGGATGGATCCTCGATGACGGCTCGCTCTCACCACCCGCTCGCGGGGACGTCGTCGAAGTTGTACTGACCTTCCATCCCACCGGCCAAACACCCTCACCATGTGGGCAGACCGTGCGGGCAACCGTACGGCCGGTGTTCGGGCACACCCCCTACAGCCACCCTGAGGGTGGCCTGCGGTGGCCGCTCGAGGTGATCGGTGACGGATGGTCCACGGAGTGGTTGTCCGACCGGCCCCTGACGGGGCGAGTCGAACTCACCGGGAGACTCTTCGTCGGCATCTCCTGGACAGCGTCCGACAATCCCGTCCGGGTTCGCGGCAGGGTTCGTAGGGTCCAGCTTGTCGAACAGCGCACCGAACACACCGGCGGCGGGTTGCGCGCCGTGGACGGCACCGAGCGACTGACCGAGGTCGAGTCCACCCCGCACCGCTTCTGGTCGAACTGGGACACGACCTCGACAGCGGACCGCTTCGAGGAGATGGGAGTGCTGCTCGACCTGGACCTCGACGACGTACCGGCCACCGAGGTGGAGTTCGTCGCCGGCGCGGTCTCCGTCGACGGATCCGACGTGTGGGTGATGGACCGGTCGAATCCTGTTCTGCTGCACCTCGATACGGCGGCGACCCCGCCACGGGTCGTCGAGTATCTGTTGCCGCTGACGATCGAGCCGCCGACCGACCAGTGGACCCGCAAGGTCCACGCCGATCGTGACGGGTGCTGGATCACCTCCCGATACGAGGTGTTCCGGTGCGACCGTGCCGGGGACGGCACGCTGACCATCGAACGTGTCTGTGCCGAGGGCGGTAGCAGCGTCCTCGTCGACGGGCGACTGTTCCTTGTCGGTTCCACGTATCCGATGCTCAGCCTTGATCGAAGGTACGGTGCGGTGCGTGTCGATCCCGATGCCCACCCGGTGCGGATGCTCGACGACGAGCGGCGGCTGGTCCCGGTCGATGATCCGGCCACCGTTGCCCGGGTGACGGCTGAGCCGCGACGTGCCGACAAGGCGAGCGGTGCCGACGGCACGGAATGGGTCGCCGTCGTCGGACTCACCGCGCAGTCACCGGACGGCACGCGCCGGCGAGCCGATCTCGATGCGCGCACTCGTGGCACGGTGCACTGGATTCAGCCGGATCCGTATGCCGATCCGGCGAACGCGGACATCATGGCGAGGATCTCGGTGCCGGTGCCGGTGCCGGTGCCGGGTGTGCGGCAGTCGGAGGAGGCGGCGGGCCCGGTCCAGTTGAGGGGGAATCGGCGTCGGAAGTCTGGCAGCGGGTCAAATTGGTGAACGCAACGGGCGTTGATGGGTGAACACCCCAGGCATGGAGGCGGCCGTCGGCCGATGGATGGATGGTCCATGCCATGCAGTGGAGAGGTGTTCACCAATGCCCGAGCGTGCTGGGCTGCATGCGGATTGGATAGGTTGACCAGTCGGTGATCACACCTAACGAGGGCTCCAGATCACACGAATCTGGATGCGTTCCAGCTTGTGTGCGACGTGGGTGAACCGTCCCGAGTGACGTGTCGGGTCAGTGGATGGCCGTTTGGCGCTGCCGGCGGAGACAGCCTCGGCTGGAGTGCGATGACGCCTTGATGGGACAAGCCCGGCGGGACCCGCGGAGGGATGTCCTGGACGATCATCAACCGCGACAGTAATGGGTACACGATGCACTCGGGCGGCACCGGCGGCTTTCCAGGGCGTCGCATGGTTGGAGAGGCGGTCGGGCACATGATGCCGACGTTGGAAGTGCTGGTGGTGTCCTTCGGGTACTGCTGCTGACCCTGGCAGCGGCGATCTCATATTTCTGTCAACTGTCCCAAACGTCAACAAGGGCATCGCCAGTTGGGTGTCGTCCCGCGGGAGGCTCGCCGGAGGCGGCCGCCACCTTTTCTCGACAGCGGCGGTGGCGGCCCCTTTTTCGTCGCGCCGGGCGCCACCGCTCCTCGAGATCACCGCGCCGCAGTGGGCGCTCCCAGGCGAAGCTCTTCTCCTTCACGCGCCGGGGCCGCCTGCCGCATACGCCGTGCCCTCGTCGGTCTCGGGCAGGTCAAGCGGCGAGCCGGCGGACCTCGTTCCAGGTCGCAGTCAGGCCGCGCGCGAGACCTTGACCGCCGTGCCGTAGGCGCAGATCTCGGTCCATGTCGAGCCGAGCTCGGACGTGTCGAACCGGAAAGCAAGCACCGCGTTGGCGCCCTTGGCGGCGGCCTCCTCGACCAGCCGCTCCTGCGCGTCCTGACGGCCCTCGGCGAGCATCTTCGTCATGCCCTTGAGCTCGCCACCGACGATGGACTTCAGCGACGCGCCGATCTGCGAGCCGATGTGGCGGGAGCGGACGGTGAGCCCGAACACTTCGCCCAGCACCTCGTCGACGGTGTAGCCGGGCAGGTCATTCATGGTGCTAATCAACATCGGCCGAGCATACGCAGCGACTCCTCCCGGCGCGCTTCGCCCCGGAAGGGTCGGAATATACACCGTCGCGTACGAATGCGATTCGGAGTAAAGCGTTCCCGCGTACTAACGTCCTGGACGTGCTGAATTCGGGGAACAGTATTGGGAAGTTCCGGTCCCGCACCGGTCGGAGTGCTCGCTTCGGTGCCGTCGCGATCGGTGTGACGATCGGATTCGCTTCCGTCGCAGCACCGTCGGCCGCGGCAGTCCCGGCCGGCGGGGAGCTGGCCTGGGGCCCGTGCCCCGCCGAGTACGCGCTCGATCCGGACACCGACCAGTGTGGAACCGTGACGGTGCCGCGCGACTATGCGAATCCGACGGCCGGATCGATCGATGTCCTCGTCACCCGTCACCGCGCCGAGGACCCGCTCGCGCGCCGGGGCGTGCTGTTCACCAACCCCGGTGGGCCCGGCGGCGACGCGATCGCCTCCAACAGCATGTTCGCGCAGGCGCTTCCCGAACAGATCCGCCGGCAGTGGGACTTCATCGGTGTGCAGCCGCGGGGTCTCGCGCATGCTGGGGCGGTCGAATGCGCCGTCACCCCGGAGCTTTTCGCCGCGATGAACGTCGGCTTCGCGGGTGGGGCGGCGCGGCTGGCCTGCGACGGCGCGACGCCCGGCGCCACCGCGCACATCACGACGGAGAACACCGCCCGTGACTGGGAACAGGTGCGGACTGCGCTCGGTGTCGATGTGATCGACGTCTACGGCCTGTCGTACGGCACGATCCTCGCCTCGACATATGCCACCCTGTTCCCGCAGCACACGGGACGCATGGTGCTCGACTCGGCGGTCGATCGCGACTGGATGTGGAACGACGTCCTGTGGCACCAGAACGACGGGTACAAGACGCGCTTCTACGACCTCATGGACTGGATCGCGGCCAACGACGCGACCTACGGCCTCGGCGACACCCCGCTGAAGGTGTACCAGCGCTGGTCCGACCGCATCGTCGAGGAAGCGGGCGGCAATCCCACCCTGGCGCCCCCGCCGGCCAGGATCGGAGACGTCCCACCCGGCCTGGAAGGCGTCGCCGCCGCGTACCGGGCCGGTGTGGACCTGACTGGCCCTGCCCGAGTGCAGTTCGAGGCGTTCCTGCGACGACTCGGCGATCCGGCCCACACCCAGTCCGCGTCGAGCATCTATGCCCTCACACGCCAAGTGCTTCCCGCCCGCAACAATTGGCCGATGGTCGCCCGCGTAATCCGGGACGGCACAGGGGCGCTTCCCGAGGGTGTGACCGGAGAGGTCACCGCCGACCAACTCGACGCGATCGTCCGGGCCCAGATGATGCAGGCGGTCGTGGTCTGCAACGAGAACGCGGTCGCGCCACGCCCAGAGAGGCTCCCGGGCTGGCTCTTCTCGACCTTCGTCACCGGCGACCTGTTCGACGCCATCGGCTACGGCTACAGCGCGGGGCAGGGGTGCGCAGGCGCACAGCCGGTGACCGCGGTACCGGAAATCGGCAACAAGGGATTGGCCACGGCGCCCCTGGTGCTGCAGGGATTGCGGGACCCGCAGACGCCGTACGACGGCGGCGTCCGACACGCGCGCGACATGGGTGCGCACCTGGTCACCGTGGACGGAGGGGACCACGGCGCCGCCATCCAGGGCAGCAACCCCACCATCGACATGGCGATCACGGGCTACCTGTTGACCGGGGCCACCGCCGTCACCCATGCGCCGGAGACGCCAATTACCGCGCCGCTGTGAGACGTTGGCATTCCCGCCACCAGCGCCTACGCCCCCGCATCGTCTTAGAGTGGGTATCGAATCGGCGTTCGGGGGGCTGAAAAGCAATGTGCTGCACCTGCGCCGCGGGTACTTCCGGATCTTTGGCCTCACCGCGCACCGACTGCTGCTCGGATTCACCCTCGCCGCGATGAATGTGATGACCTTGCGGTACTGGCACCTCGAACGCGACCTGTCCGACCCCTGGGGACAGGTACTCGGGGAACCCGAGCCGCGGCACACCACTTCGCGGCGAGGTTCTCGTCGAGGGGCGTCACGTCGAGCGAACGCCACCGGGAACGGCCTCTAGCGACCACGCCCCGCACTGGGACCAGAGGCCCCAGGGGAGTGTCGTGAGTCACATGCCGAAAGCTGGCCATTGAGGCGTGAATTCGGGGGTGCGTGTACCGGGAAGCGCCCACCCAAGTTCTGCAGACGGCGGGTCGTCGACGCAGATCCGAAAATTCGGCCGGAAATGCATGGATTCTGTCACTGGCGGGTTGATAGGTGAACCCGATCGACGCTGATGGGTGAACACCCTAGGCGGCCAGAGCTAGATGAAGGGAATTCACCAATGGCGGTTCGTTCTGGGCTGCATGCGGATTGGATAGGTTGACCGGTCGGTAATCACACTTAAGGACGGCTCCAGATCACACAAATCTGGATGAGTTCCAGCTTCGTTGGCGCTCGAGCGTCGTCGAGGGACTACTGAAATCATTGCTCGGTTTCGCCGCCGGCCACGCGAGACCCGTGGTGGCCTGGGCTGCCGAAATGTCGTCAGGACTGGTGCCCATCGTCCGAACCTTGCGGTAGCCCAGCTTTCGCGCGCAGGAATTCGGCAACACACTCGCGCACTAGTCGAGATCACGACTAGTTGTTGATCCGACTAGTACGCGTTACGATCTAGCTATGGGAATCGACAAGTCGGCCGCCGAGTGGTTCCGTCCGGCGCTTCCCTTGCTGCTGTTGCAAGAGCTATCGAAGGCTCCGGCCCACGGCTACGGGCTGATTGAGGTCATCCGTCACCTCGGCTTCGAGACGACAGGAGCCACGGTGTACCCACACCTAGCAAAGCTGCAAGACGAAGGATGGGTTACAGCCGACTGGCACACGCCGGTCAGCGGCCCGCCGCGCAAGGTGCTCACCATCACGGCCGAGGGTCGCGAACATCTCGCGGATAAGCACGGCCAGTGGGAGCGATTCCGAGAGCTGATGGACATCGCGTTGTCGGCCGACCCGGCAAGCGCGGAAGGAGAAACTGAATGAGCTACTACAACGACCTGGCCTGCGAGCTGCGCATGCGCAAGTGCACGGAGAAGCAGGTCGCTGAGGTCCTGGAGACAGTGAAGGAAGGCGTCACCGCCAGCGACGGCAGCCCAGAACACGAGTTCGGCACGGCGAAAGAGTATGCGGCACAGTACAAGGGGCTAAGGAAGGCGTCGCCGGGTCAGCGCGCGCTTATACCGTTCGGGGTGCTTGGCATTCTCTGTGTGGTCGCCTACGCGATCTCGCCGGGATGGTTCTCCATCGAGATCCCGTTCGTCCAGCAGTTCGCCGGGATGATCGCTCTTATCATCCTCCTTGCGGTCGGCTCGATCGTCGGCTCGATCGTGGACAACCGCCTTCCGGCCGGGTTCTCGCCGCCGATTGAGGCGAGGATCGAGTAGCAGCCTGCCGTTCCTCTCGAAGGTCGAGTCCAAATGCGTGATGTATGACGCTGCCAATGAACTCGTCGATGCCCGAACCCTCGCGTGGGAGGCGCGGGGAGGGTGAATCCGACGTATCACCGCAGGGTTGGCATCGAGAGCGTGTTCGCCGACTTGAAGAAGGACTGGCTGACGGTGCACCGAGGCTTCTTCCGTGGCTTCTCGATAGACAGACAGCGAATGGTCGGGAGAGAAGCCGACCAAGCATGGTGGATGGAGCCGATGACGGGAATCGAACCCGCGTATTCAGCTTGGGAAGCTGATGTTCTACCATTGAACTACATCGGCATGCAGGGCTTTTGGCATAGCGAACCACGCCAACCCCTGCGAGGCGCAACTGTAGCAGACAGGCATAATGTCTACCCGTGCTCCTCTCAGATCGTGACATCCGCGCAGAAATCGCCTCTAACCGTCTGGGCCTTGACCCGTTCGACGACGAGATGGTCCAGCCCTCCAGCGTTGACGTCCGACTCGACCGCCTGTTCCGCGTGTTCAACAACACCCGGTACACGCACATCGACCCGGCCCAGCGGCAGGACGAGCTGACCACCCTGGTCGAACCCGCCGAGGGCGAGCCGTTCGTGCTGCACCCCGGGGAGTTCGTGCTCGGCTCCACCCTCGAGACGTGCTCCCTGCCCGACGACCTGGCCGGCCGACTCGAGGGCAAGTCGAGCCTGGGCCGCCTGGGCCTGCTCACCCACTCCACCGCGGGCTTCATCGACCCGGGCTTCTCCGGGCACATCACGCTCGAACTCTCCAACGTGGCGAACCTGCCCATCACGCTGTGGCCGGGCATGAAGATCGGGCAGTTGTGCCTGATCCGGCTCTCCAGCCCCGCGGAGCACCCGTACGGCAGCGCCGCAGTCGGCTCCAAGTACCAGGGACAGCGCGGCCCCACGCCGTCGAAGGCGTACCTGAACTTCAACCGCACCGACACCCGCTAGCGGCGCCGGCTCCGCACACCCCTTCTGGGCTGCGCACACGGGCGTTGCGCGTGTAGGCGCGCTGTGACGGGTGCAACGGGTGTGTGCCGACGCCGGCGCGACCGTTGCGGGCACCGGATGTACATCTCCTGTTGCCCGCCGCCTCGCCCGCGGTACCCGCCGCGCTCACCGCGGCGGACTACCAAGAAGGTATGCGCTGCACCGTATTCGGAACCGGCTACCTCGGAGCGACTCACGCCGCATGCATGGCCGAACTCGGGCACGAGGTGCTCGGTGTCGACATCGACCCCGGCAAGGTCGCCAAGCTCTCGTCCGGCGAGGTGCCGTTCTACGAACCCGGCCTGGCCGACGTGCTCCGGCGCAACCTCGACGCCGGTCGCCTGCAGTTCACCACCTCGTACGTCGACGCGGCCGCCTTCGCGGACCTGCACTTCCTCGGCGTCGGCACCCCGCAGAAGAAGGGCGAGTACGGCGCCGATCTGCGGCACGTGCACTCGGTGGTCGACACCCTGGCCCCGCTGCTGGACCACCCGGCGGTGATCGTCGGCAAGTCGACCGTCCCCGTCGGCACCGCCGCCGAACTCGGTTCTCGCGCAAGGCAACTCGCGCCGGCGTCAGATGCCGTCGAGGTCGCGTGGAACCCCGAGTTCCTGCGCGAGGGATTCGCCGTCGAGGACACGCTGCGCCCGGACCGCCTGGTGCTCGGCGTCGACCACGCCCGCCCCGGCCGCGCCGAGGCGCTGATCCGTGAGCTGTACGCCAGCCTCATCGACGACGGGGCCGTGCCGTTCCTGCTCACCGACCTGCCGACCGCGGAACTGGTCAAGGTGTCCGCGAATGCCTTTCTGGCGACCAAGATCTCGTTCATCAATGCCATCTCGGAGGTGTGCGAGGCCACCGGCGCCGACGTCACCGCGCTGGCGGACGCGCTCGGCTACGACGCCCGCATCGGACGCCGCTTCCTCAACGCCGGACTGGGCTTCGGCGGCGGCTGCCTGCCCAAGGACATCCGCGCCTTCATGGCCCGTGCCGGCGAACTGGGTGCCAACCAGGCGCTGACCTTCCTGCGTGAGGTGGACAGCATCAACATGCGCCGCCGCACCAAGATGGTGGAGCTGGCGACCCGCGCCGTCGGCGGCTCCCTGCTCGGGTCCAACATCGCCGTCCTCGGCGCGGCCTTCAAGCCGGAGTCCGACGACGTCCGTGACTCGCCGGCCCTCAACGTCGCGGGGATGCTGCAGCTGCACGGCGCGGTGGTGAGCGTGTACGACCCCAAGGCCCTGGACAACTCGCGCCGGCTGTTCCCGACCCTGAACTACGCGACCTCCGTGGCCGAGGCCTGCGAGAACGCCGACGCGGTGCTGCTCGCCACCGAATGGGAGGAGTTCGTCTCGCTGCGGCCGTCGGACCTGGACCCGGTGGTGCGGGGGCGGTCGATCGTGGACGGCCGCAACTGCCTCGACGCGGACGAGTGGTCGGCGGCGGGTTGGGCCTACCGCGGTCTGGGCCGGGGCTGAACCTCCGAAACTGGACATGTGACCGAATCCCCACGGAGTGGGAGCGGCCCCCGGCCGTGACGGACCCCTTGGTTAGACTCGGCGGGTCCTGCGGGGGTCGTTCGAGCGCGACGCCCCGCTCCGGTCGATATAAGGCGGCTCGATGAGCGTGGTTCTGGGCGTATCGGTGGGGGCCAGTGCTGTGCGCATGGCGCAGCCGACCGGCCTCGACGCGACCACGCCTGCCGCCCGCCCCGGCTTCGAGCGGCAGGCACTGGCGGTCCGAACCGTCGGCGCCGAGGATCTCGCCGCGCAGTCCGTCGGGGTGATGCTCGAGCGCGACAACCACTCGGCCACCGCGGTCACCTACGGCAGCACCGAGCAGGCCGCCGCGGTGCACGAGGCGATGGCCCGGCAGCGGCTGTACAACTACCGCCTCGTCCCCGAGACCTCCGCCGCCCTGGCGCTGCTCGAGCACACCGGCGTCCTGGGCGGGTTCCGCACCGTGGTGTTCTACGACCTCGGCAGCTCCGGGGTGACGGTGAGCGTGGTGGACCGCGACACCGGCACGGTGCTCGCCGTCGACCGCAGCACTGCCATCGGCGGCGACCACTTCGACCGGCTGATCCTCGACCAGCAGGTGCGCGCCGGCAAAGTCGCCGCGCCCGCAGACGCGCGGGCCCTCGCCGAGCTGACCGGCCGTTGCCGCGCCGCCAAGGAACAGCTCTCGACGAGCGACGCCGCGTGCCTGCCCGGCGACGGCGGCCTGCTGCTGCTCTCCCGCGAGACCTTCGAGTCCCTCATCGTCGTCCCCGTCGAAGGGTCGGCCCGGTTGGCCCGGCAGGTCATCACGGAGTCCGGGCGCCAGCCCGACTCGGTGGTGCTGCTCGGCGGCGGTGCCCACATCCCGCTGGTCCGTCACGTGCTCGGCGCCTGGCTGGGCCTGCCGACCCTGGTGCCCGCAGAACCGGAGATGGTGGCGGCCCAGGGCGCGGCCCTGATGGCGACGCCGGTGGCCGGGCGGGCCCCCTCCGCGGTCTCCGGGGACCCCTCCCCGGCGGACGACACGGGGTGGCTGCCGACCGAGCCGGTGGCGCGGCCGACCAGCCACCGCGAGCGCGGGGTCCCGCGGCGTCAGCTCGTCATCGCCGGCACGGCTGCCGGGGCGTTGGCGTTGATCGCCGTCGCCGGTCTGGCGCTCGGCACCTCGGGCGGCGCCGCCGAGCAGCCCGCCGGGGCAGGGGCGTCCGACGCGCTGCCGTCGACCACCGTCACCACCCCGTCGCGGACGCCCTCGCCGACGCCCTCGCCGACGCCGTCGCCGTCGCCGACGACGGTGCCGCCGGAGACCGTCGCCCCCACGACCGAGACGCCCACGCCCACGCCTCCGCCGCCTCCGCCGCCCGGACCGCCGCCCGGACCGCCGCCGCTGGTGATCCCGATGCCGGGAGGCCTGCCGCCGATCGAGATCCATCCGCCGCCGCCGTTGCAGTTGCCCCGGCTGGGCTGACCGCTCAGCCCATGGGCGTGAGAACCACCTTTCCGGTGGTGGCTCGCCGCTCGATCTTGTCGTGGGCGAGCCCGGCATGCTCGAGCGGCAGCACCGAGTCGATCAGGGGCGTGACGGTCCTCGCCGCGGCCCGCGCGAGGATGTCCGCCCTGGCGTCGGCCACCCGTCGGAGCCAGGCGGGCCCACCACACCCGGTGAGGGTGAGGCCGCGCGACATCAGGTCCTGAGCGGCGACGGCCGCGGATCGTCCGCTGAGCATTCCGTACGACAGCATCCGGCCGGCCGAGGGCGTGAGCGCGTCGAGCAGTTCCCTCGCGGACTCGCCGCCGATCGACTCGAAGACGACGTCGATCGTGGTCCCGCCGAGGGACTCGCGCAGCCCGCTCTGCC
Source organism: Rhodococcus sp. P4_C10 (assembly GCF_056402135.1). Taxonomy (NCBI): domain Bacteria; kingdom Bacillati; phylum Actinomycetota; class Actinomycetes; order Mycobacteriales; family Nocardiaceae; genus Rhodococcus; species Rhodococcus sp. P4_C10. Next base: position 254,445 of record NZ_JBFUHZ010000006.1, read on the forward strand.
AACCCGTCGCCGAGTGGTCGAACACGTCGTCGGCGCCGTAAGTCCTTGCCCGCGCACGCTTCACGTCGGAGCCTGCCGTGGCGAGCACGCGTCCGGCGCCGAATTCGCCGGCCAGTTGGGTGAGGTAGGCGCCCACCCCGGTTCCGGCTGCCTCGACCAGGACCACCTCGGTGCCGCGCAGTGCGGCGGTCTCGAGCAGTGCCAGCGCGACCGCGCCGGGCGCCGCGACGGCGACCGCGTCGAGCGTCGACAACCCGTCCGGTATCGCGATCGCGGACCTCGCGTCGACCGCCACCTGTTCGGCGTACGCGCCGGTGCCGTCGGTCGTCGCGACGACTCGGGAGCCGATCAGGTTCCGGTCCACGTCGGCTCCGACGGCGATGACGGTGCCCGCGGCCTCGAAACCGAAGACGGCGGGAGTCGCGGTCGGCATCGGGAAGGTGCCCGCACGAAGTTGTGTCTCGGCGTACTGCACGCCGATCGCCTCCGCCCGGATCAGCAGTTCCCCGGCGGCGGGAATCGGGGTGGGGACCTCGCGCAGCACGAGGACATCGGGGTCGCCCGCCGACGTCATTACTATTGCCCTCATTGGCCCTCCATAAGTTGACCGTCGGTCTACTTGGTGTCCGTTCGTGACGATATGGACCGGCGGTCAACTTGTCAACGGGAGGTGCAGCGGTGGGTGACGAACCGAAGCGGGAGCGCAGCGACGCGGCCCGCAACCGGCGCGCGATTCTCGGGGCCGCCGACGCCCTGCTCGCCGAGTTCGGCGCCGAGAACGTCTCGATCGAGCAGATCGCCGCGGCGGCGGGAGTCGGCAAGGGCACGATCTTCCACCGGTTCGGGAACCGCGCGGGGCTGATGCGGGCCCTGCTTCTCGAGCGCGCGCACACCCTCCGTGACGACGTCGTCGGCGGTGCCCCACCGCTCGGCCCAGGGGCGCCGGCCGGTGAGCGACTGCTCGCGTACTTCGACGCGATGTTCCGGCTGGTGGTGGACAACGTCGAGTTGATGATCGCCTACGACAACGCCACCACCGATCCGCACGCCGAGGCGATTCACGCCTTCTGGTACGGCCACATCGCCGGCCTGCTCGCCGAGGTGCGTCCCGACGTCGACGCCGAGGTGCTCGCCCGCATCCTGCTCAGCACGCTGAACGGCGACCTCGTCCTGCACCACATCCGAACCGGTCAGACCGAGCGCCTCGCGGCGTCCGTGCACGACCTCGTCGAATCGGTCGTCCGGCCGGTGTGAGTCAGCGGGCGTGCCGGCCACCGCGCGGCCGGGCGTCCGCCGCCGCGCCGGGCGCGACCGCCGGAGCCGCCGTCCCCGATCCCATCGGCCGGGCCAGCATCACCGCGATGCCGGTGGTCAACGGCACGGACAGGGCCAGCGCGATGCCGCCGACCGCGGACCGCACGATCTCGATGGCCACGGCGTCGCCGGTGAGCACGTCGCCGATCGACCGGCCGGCGACGCTGAAGAGCAGCAGCAGCGGCAGCGCACCGCCCGCGTACGCCAGCACCAGCGTGTAGACGGTGCTGGCGATGTGGTCGCGTCCCACCCGCATCGCCGCGCCGAAGATCTCCCGCCGGTTCGCGTCCTGGTCCAGGTGCGCCAGCTCGAACGCCGACGACGCCTGCGTGATGGTGACGTCGTTGAGCACGCCGAGCGAGCCGATGATGAACCCGGCCAGCAGCAGCCCGGTGATGCTCACGTGCTGGATGTAGGTCTGCACGTTGGTGTTCTGTTCCTCCGACAGCCCGGTCAGGTGCGTCATCTCGATCGCCACCCAGGACAGCACGGCGGCCAACGCCATCGACGCCAGCGTGCCGAGCAGGGCGGAACTGGTCCGCAGGCTGACGCCATGCGCCAGGTACAGCACCGCGTAGAGGATGACGGAGCCGCCGACCAGCGCCACCGGGATCGCGGGTTTGCCGTCGAGCAGCGCCGGCAGCATGAACCCGACCAGCACCCCGAACGCGACGAACAGTCCCAGCAGCGCGCGCAGCCCCCGCCAGCGGGCCACCACGACGATCACCAGCACGAAGGCGGCGACGATCAGCAGCAGCGGCAGGCCGCGGGCGTAGTCCTCGAACGAGTAGATGGTGGTGCCGGACGGGTCGCTCTGCAGGACCAGTCGGATGTTGTCGCCGACCCGAAGGTCCGGCTGACCGGCGCCCGGCGCGATCTCGAGCAGGGTGTGGGTGCCCCTGTCCGGGCCGGACCGGATGTCGACCATGCTGCGCTGGCACTGGTACGAGCTCTCCGGCGCGGCCAGCGGGGGACCGGTGAACGCGCGACCGGCGGACGGGCTGCCGCAGGGGCCGAGGTCCTGCGAGGCCACGAGGCCGGCCTCGGTCACGACGGCGCCGCCGCCGGCGGTCTGGAACGGCAACGGGATCTCGACACTGTGCTTGCTCGGCCACAGCCAGGCGGCGCCGATGAGCACCGCGATGCCGATCACGGTCAGCAGTCCGACCACCACGCGGGCGGCGACGGGGCCGACGGGGACGGGGCCGGTGTGTCCGTGTCCGTGTCCGTGGCTCATCGGGCCTGATTCCGCATGCGGGTCAGGGTACCGAGGCCGACTGCGGGCGCCGTGTCGGCCGTGGTGCGGTGCCGCGGCTTCAGGCGGCGGGCAGGCCCATCCGCTCTCGTGCCCAGGACGGGACCAGCGTCAGGTAGTCGGGGTTCTTCTCGACGAACCGGTGCACGAACGGGCAGAAGGGGAGCACCCCGAGCTGGTGGTCGCGGGTGTCGTCGAGGGCGCCCCGGATCAACACCTTGGCCAGCCCCTGGCCCTCGTAGCGGGGGAAGATCTCGGTGTGCACGAAGGCGCGGTTGGCGTCGGCAGGCTTGTAGTCCGTGTGCCCGGCGAGCTCGTCGTCGACGTAGACCTCGTACCGGGTGTGGTCCGCGTTGTGTTCGACCCGGGTCGCTGGCTCGCTCATGGAGACTCCGTCGGCTGGACGCTGCGGAAGATGCGGGGGACTGGCGTCAAACCCCGGCAGCGGTGGCGGGGCACAGGGGGGTGTTCCCCGCCACCGACCCGAATACCCACAGGGGGGGGAGGGGTATTCGGGCTTGCTGGACACCGGAGTGTCGAGAGGAATGTACCTCGCCGGGCGCCGGTTGTCGCGGTTGGGGCGAAAATAGTCATGAATTCAGAAATCGCACCCTGCGGAGGGGCGAGACGGGCCCGCCGGGTCACGAGCGATCGTGCAGCTACCCGGCGGCACGACGTCAGAAACTCTCGCGGTGGACGGCCGCGTCGAGCGGGCGGCCCTCACGCCACCCGAACCGCACCAGGTCCGGGGTCTGCTGGAACTCCGAGACCGGCCCGACGCACAGCCACGCGATCGGCCGGACGGGGGAGGGCACGTTCATCAACTCGGTGAGGTACTCCTCCTCGTAGAAGGACACCCAGCCGACGCCGATGCCCTCCGCGACCGCGGCCAGCCAGATGTTCTGGATCGCCAGCACCGCGGAGAACACGCCGGTGTCGTCGACGGTCCGGCGGCCCAGCACGTGGGTGCCGCCGCGGCTCGGGTCGTAGGTGACGACGATGCCGGTGCCGCTCTCGGTGATGCCCTCGACCTTGATCGGGTCGAAGGTCGCGCGCCGGTCCTCGGGCAGCGAGTCCGCGAAGTCGCGTCGGCACCCGGCGACGTGCTCGGCGAAGGTGGACAGCGTCTCGGGCTTCTGCACCACCACGAAGTCCCACGGCTGGGTGTTGCCGACACTCGGCGCGGCGTGCCCGGCCTCGAGGATCCGGGTGAGCTGCTCCTCGGAGATCCGCTCACCGGTGAACTCGGCGCGGACGTCGCGCCGCAGCCGGATCGCGTCGTAGACGGACATTGGTTCGCTGGTCATCGTCGGATCCCTACTGGCTGTAGCTGGAGAGGAAGTTGCCGAACCGCTCGATCGCGACCGCCAGGTCACGGGCCCACGGCAGCGTCACGATCCGCAGGTGGTCGTGGTCCGGCCAGTTGAAGCCGGTGCCCTGGACCACCAGGATCTTCTCCTGCAGCAGCAGGTCCTGGACCAGCTTCTCGTCGTCGTGGATCTCGTAGACGTTCGGGTCCAGCCGGGGGAAGGCGTACAGCGCGCCCCGCGGCTTCACGCAGGAGACACCCGGGATCATGTTCAGCCGCTCCCAGGCGACGTCGCGCTGTTCGAGCAGGCGTCCGCCGGGCAGGATCAGGTCCTCGATGCTCTGGTACCCGCCGAGCGCCACCTGGATGGCGTGCTGCGCGGGCACATTCGGGCACAACCGCATCGAGGCGAGCAGGTCGATGCCCTCGAGGAAGCTGGCCGCGTGGTCCTTGGGGCCGGTGATGGCCAGCCAGCCGGAGCGGTAGCCGGCGACGCGGTAGGCCTTGGACAGGCCGTTGAACGTCAGGCACAGCAGGTCCGGGGCCAGGGTGGCCAGCGAGATGTGCTTGGCGTCGTCGTAGAGGATCTTGTCGTAGATCTCGTCGGCGAGCAGCAGCAACTGGTGCTTGCGGGCCAGCGCGACGATCTGGCTGAGCACCTCCGCGGTGTACACGGCGCCGGTCGGGTTGTTCGGGTTGATCACCACGATCGCCTTGGTGCGCGGGGTGATCTTCGACTCGATGTCCGCGACGTCGGGGTTCCAGCCGTCGTTCTCGTCGCACAGGTAGTGCACCGGGGTGCCGCCGGCCAGGCTCGTGGTGGCGGTCCACAGCGGGTAGTCGGGCGCCGGGATCAGCACCTCGTCGCCGTTGTCGAGCAGCGCCTGCATGGTCATGGTGATCAGCTCGGAGACCCCGTTGCCGAGGTACACGTCGTCGACGTCGAGATCCGGGAAACCGGGCACCAGCTCGTAGCGGGTGACGATGGCGCGGCGCGCGGACAGGATGCCCTTCGACTCGGAGTAGCCCTGTGCGGTGGGCAGCGCGGCGATCATGTCGCGCATGATCACGTCCGGCGCCTCGAACCCGAACGGCGCCGGGTTGCCGATGTTCAGCTTGAGGATGCGGTGGCCCTCGGCCTCGAGCCGGGCGGCGTGCTTATGTACCGGTCCACGGATCTCGTACAGCACGTTCTGCAGCTTTGCTGACTGCGTCAATTCGCGCGGGACGATGTGCTGGTGGTGGGTGGGCTCCGATTCGGTCACCCGTCCATGGTGCCACCTCGCCGCAATCGCATTTCTGGAGGTCGGAAGTTGTCGCGGCACGCGCGGCCGGTTCGCGGCGGGCTGGCTATGTTGGTGCCCATGCCACAGCGCGCGCCGTACGGTTCCTGGACCTCCCCGATCGCCGCGGCGGAGTTGGCCGCCAGCGGCCACCCGGTCGACGTCGGCCGATTCGTCGGGGACGAGATCTGGTGGTCCGAGCTGCGACCCGCGGAGGGCGGCCGGACCGCGATCCGCAGGGCCGGCCCCGGCGGGCAGCCGGTGGACGTGCTCGACGCGCCGTGGAACGCGCGGACCCGGGTGCACGAGTACGGCGGCGGCGCCTGGGCGGTCACCGACGATCAGCGGCTGGTGTTCGCCGAGTTCGGCGACCAGCGGGTGTACGTGAAGTCCGCCGGCCGGCACCCGGTGCCGCTCACCCCGGAGCCGCCGATCCCCGCGGGCGTCCGGTACGGCGAACTGAGCGTCGTCGGCGACGAGGTCTGGTGCGTGCGTGAGACACACACGCAGGCGGGCGAGGTGCGCCGGGACGTCTGCGCGATCCCGCTGGACGGCGCCGCCGCCGACGACGCGTCCGCGATCCGGTCGATCGTCGCCGGCTCGGACTTCCTGGCGTACCCGACGCTGTCGCCGGACGGTCGCCGGCTCGCCTGGATCGCCTGGGACCACCCGCAGATGCCGTGGGACGGAACCGAACTGCGTGTCGCCGAGCTCGATGGCGACGGCATCTGCGGGCCGTGGCGGGTGCTGCTCGGCGGCGTCGAGGAGTCGGTGCTGCAGCCGCAGTGGCACGGCGACGACTCGTTGTACGCGATCAGCGACCGCAGCGGCTGGTGGAACATCCACCGGGTGGGCCTGGACGGCGCCGCGCCGCAGCCGGTGTGCGCCGCGGCGGGGGACTTCGGTGCTCCGTTGTGGCAGCTCGGCGCCCGCTGGTACACCGAGCTGGCGGACGGCCGGTTGCTCGCCGTCCGCACGGTCGGCACCGACGCGCTGACGGTGATCGACCCGGCCGACAGCACCGCACACGACCTGGACATGGGCGACCTGACCACGGTCGCGGTGTCCGACCTTGACGGGGAGCGGCTGCTGCTGCGCTGCGGCGGCGCCGGGACGCCGGCCGGGCTGCGCCTGCTCGACCTCGCGTCGGGCACGCTCGCCGACGTGCGCCTCGGGGTGGAGTCGCTGCCTCCCGCCGGGTATCTGCCGACCGCGCAACCGATCACGGTGACCGGGCCGCAGGGCCGGGAGGTGCACGCGTTCGCCTACCCGCCGCGGAACCCGGACTTCGTCGGACTCGACGGCGAGCTGCCGCCGTACGTGGCGTTTGTGCACGGCGGGCCGACGGCGCACGTGGCGCCCGCCCTGAGCCTGGTGTTCGCCTACTTCACCAGCCGCGGCATCGGCGTGGTCGACGTGAACTACGGCGGGTCCAGCGGGTACGGCCGCGAATACCGGAACCGGTTGCGCGGGCAGTGGGGGATCGTCGACGTGGAGGACACCGTCGCCGCGGTGCGCGGGCTGGCCGAGGCCGGGCTCGCGGACCCGGAGCGGCTGGCCATCGAGGGCGGCTCGGCGGGCGGCTGGACGGTGCTCGCGGCCCTGACCACCTCGGACGTGTTCGCCTGCGGCGCTTCGTACTACGGGGTCGCGGAGCTGGACGGGTTCGTGCAGGAGACGCACGACTTCGAGTCCCGGTACATCGACGGGCTGATCGGCCCGCTGCCGGAGTCCGCGGCGCTCTACGCGCAGCGCGCGCCGCTCAACAATGTCGACGGCCTCAACTGCCCGGTGCTGCTGCTGCAGGGCCTCGACGACCCGATCGTGCCGCCGTCGCAGGCGGAGCGATTCCGTGATGCGTTGGTGGCCAAGGGGATACCGCACGCGTACCTGGCCTACGAGGGGGAGGCGCACGGGTTCCGCCGGCTGCAGACGCAGGTGAGCGCCCGCGAGGCGGAGCTGTCCTTCTACGGGCAGCTGCTCGGCTTCGAGACGCCGGGCATTCCGCGGCTCGAGCTCTGGCGCCCGCAGTAGCGTCGCCGCCTGCTCGCGAGCACACCGCGTCTGTCTCCGGCACAGGGGTTTTGGACGTGCAACGGGGGTGTGACGGAGCCAGAAGGTGTGTGACGGCGGGTGTGGGGTCACGGCTTCGGGGTGTGCTCGATGCGACCGGTCGGCGGCGGGGACTTCCGGGCGCGCGCCACCGCCCGGTGCACTCGCTCGATGATCACCTGCGGTGTCGCCAGCTCGTCCCAGATCCATCGGACCACCTGCCAGCCCGCGTCTCGCAGCCGGTCCTCGCGGAGCTTCTCGGCCCACAGGACGTCGGCGGGTACCTGACCCACGGGCACCAGCCGGCCGTACTTGACACGGCCGTCGAACTCGCAGATCACGTCGTGCTCCTCGAGCAGTAGGTCCACCCGGCCCAGGTGTTCGCCCTCGTCGGAGTAGAGGTTCGCCTGGAGTTCGGGCAGCGGCAGGTGTTTGCGGATGAACATCGCCCGGCTTCGGGATTCGCCGACGCTCTCGGCGCGCCCGTCGAGGTGGTCCACCACGCGCCGGGCCCGCCTGCTGCCCGGCCGGCCGGCGATCGACCCGAGTGCATCCTCGAGCAGGTCGGGGGTGAGGGCGGTGCCGTGCAGGGCATGGTCCCCGGCGACCAGCGCCTGCTCGAACGGCAGCGTCCGGGCCAGGTCGACGACGGTGCGCGCGAGCGACGTGACGCGCCGGCCGGCCACCTCCACCACCTCGGACCGGTCGAGTCCGGCCGAGTGGACGTGCCGGAGTGCGGACCTGCTGCCGCCGGTGCGGCGGTCGCGGGTGAGGTGTACGGCCCGCAGCGGCGTGTGCCACAGGTCGAGTCCGTGGACGACGGCCGCCGACTGGTGGCTCAGCACGGCGTCGGGCGAGGCCGCTCGCAACGCCGACTCCGCCCGCATGCGGTGCTGCGCCACCGCGTCGAGGGCGTCGTACTCCGTGCTGTCGGTGAACGAACCGGGGCGCAGCCGGCGCCAGCGCCCCGTGCTGCACATCCGCTGGAGTTCGCGGTCGGTGGCGCCGCGCTGCAACGCGTCGGGTCTGCGGAAGACGATGCTCATGCGTCTCATCGTGCGGGGGCCGTTGCCCGCGTACGGATGCGCGAACTGGGCCTTCGACGACCCTGTGGATGGTTCCCCGGCCTGTGGATGGCTTGCGGTCGAGGCGCCGTCACACAGGTTTTGGCTCCGGCACAAGGGCCCTGGGCGTGCATCGGGGGTGTGACGGAGACAGAAGGGGTGTGCAGGCGGCGCGGGCGGGAAAGGCGCGCGGGTGCGCGGACGAGGAAGGCGCCCCGACCCTTGSGGGKGGGGCSCCTTCTCGGTGTTGCGCTTACTGCCGGCGGAACCTACTTCTTACGACCGGGTGCCTTCGCGCCGGCCTTGAAGCCCAGTCCGCCGGGCTTGGCCTGCGGCGGCGCCGGGGTCTCGGCCTTGGGCGCCGCGGCGGGGGCCTCGGCAACCGGCTCGGCAGCAGCCGGCTCGGCCTGCGGGGCCTCGGCGGCGGGTGCCGGGGCGGCGGCGGGTGCGGCCTTACGGGCACCCGGAGCCTTGGCGCCGGACTTGAACCCGAGTCCGCCTGCCTTCGGCTGCGGCGGGGCGGCGGGTGCCGCGACCTCAGCAGCCGGAGCCGCCTCGACCGGGGCAGCCGGAGCGGCCTCGACCGGAGCAGCAGGCGCGGCGGCCTTGGCACCGGGGGCCTTGGCCCCACCCTTCATCTGCAGACCCTTGCCGCCCGGAGCCTTGGCGCCCGAGGCGAGCCCCAGACCCTTCGGCTTGGCGGCGGCCTCGGCGGCGGGAGCCTCGGTGGACGGTGCCGCCTCGGCGGCGGGCGCAGCAGCAGCGGCGGGCTTGGCGCCCGGAGCCTTGGCCCCGCCCTTCATGCCGAGACCGGGTGCCTTCGCCCCGCCCTTGAGCCCGAGCCCCTTGGGAGCCGGGGCTGCCGCGGCCGGAGCCTCGGCGGCAGGCGCCGCGGCGGCCGGCTTGGCGCCGGGTGCCTTCGCGCCGGGGGCCTTGGCCAGACCCTTCATGCCCAGACCCTTGACGGCAGGCTTGGCCTCGCCGTCGGCGGCCGGAGCGGCGGCGGGCTTTGCGCCCGGAGCCTTGGCGCCGGGGGCCTTGGCCAGACCCTTCATACCCAGACCCTTGGCGGCGGGCTTCGCCGCTGCCGGGGCAGCAGCGGCCGCGGCGGGCGCGGCAGCAGGCGCTGCCGGGGCCTCGTCCACCGGAGCGGGCTCCGCGACGGCGACCTTCTCGCGCTGGACCACCTTGAGGTTCGCGGACAGCACGTCCGACTCGAGGCGGGTGACGGAGTTCAGCATCAGCTGCGCGACGTCCACGACCTCGACGCCCTCACCCTCGCCCTTCTCCTGACGCGCGGTGACGCCGTCGGTGAGCATGACGCGGCAGAACGGGCAGCCGGTGGCGATCTTCTTCGGGTTCGTCGAGAGCGCCTCGTCGACGCGGTCGACGTTGATGCGCTTGCCGATGTTCTCTTCCATCCACATGCGCGCACCGCCGGCGCCACAGCACATGGACCGCTCGCCGTGACGCGGCATCTCGACGAGCTTGGCGCCGGACGCCTCCATCAGCTCGCGGGGTGCGTCGTAGACCTTGTTGTGACGGCCGAGGAAGCACGGGTCGTGGTAGGTGACGTCCTCGGAGACCGAGGCGACCGGGATCAGCTTCTTCTGGCGGACCAGGCGGTTGAGCAGCTGGGTGTGGTGGACGACCTCGTAATCGCCGCCCACCTCCGGGTACTCGTTGCCGAGCGCGTTGAAGCAGTGCGCACAGGTGACGACGATCTTGCGCTTGCGCTGCTCGACGCCCTCGAACACCGAGTTCAGCATCTCGATGTTCTGCATCGCGAGCTGCTGGAAGAGGAACTCGTTGCCCGCGCGGCGAGCGGAGTCACCGGTGCAGGTCTCGTCGGCGCCCAGGACCATGAACTTGACGCCCGCGGTGGCGAGCAGCTCGGCGACGGCCTTGGTGGTCTTCTTGGCACGGTCCTCGTAGGCGCCGGCGCAGCCGACCCAGAAGAGGTACTCGTAGTCCTCGAAGGTGTCCGCATCCTGGCCGTAGACCGGGATGTCGAAGTCCATCTCCTTGATCCAGTTGAGGCGGTCCTTGGAGTTCTGGCCCCAGGGGTTGCCCTTGTTCTCGAGGTTCTTGAACAGGCCGGCCAGCTCGGACGGGAACTCCGACTCGATGAGCACCTGGTAGCGGCGCATGTCGATGATGTGGTCGACGTGCTCGATGTCGACGGGGCACTGCTCGACGCAGGCGCCACAGTTGGTGCACGACCACAGGGTCTCGAGGTCGATGACCGGAGCCAGCTCGCCCTCGACGGTCTCGCCGACCAGCTTGCGCTCGGCCTCGGTGCGCGCGGCCTCGGGGATCTTGGCCAGCGCGGCCTCGTTGACGTTGCCCTCGGCGTCGACCAGGCCGATCTCGTCGCCGCCCATGTCCTTGCGGCCACCGGCCAGCAGGTACGGCGCCTTGGCGTAGCCGTGGTCGCGCAGCGACATGATCAGCAGCTTCGGCGACAGCGGCTTGCCGGTGTTCCAGGCGGGGCACTGGCTCTGGCAGCGGCCGCACTCGGTGCACGTGGTGAAGTCGAGCCAGCCCTTCCAGGAGAAGTCCTCGATCTGGCCGGCGCCCAGGGTGTCGGTGTCCGGGTCGACGTTGTCCATCGTCAGGGCCTTGCCCTTGGACATCATCGGCTTCGCGGCACCGAGGGCGACGTCGCCGTCGTCCTCACGCTTGAAGTAGATGTTCGGGAACGCCGAGAAGCGGTGCCAGGCGACGCCCCAGGTGATGTTGCGGCCGACGACGAAGAGCCAGATCATGCCGGACATCAGCTTGACGAACGCGAACACCGAGACCATCACGGCGCTGGCGGGCAGCAGCTTGGCCACGTTCATGGTGAAGAAGTCGGTCCACGGGTTGGCGTGGCCGTAGGTGGCGATCTTGCCGGCCTTCACCATGATCATGCCGAGGCCCTCGACGAGGACGACGATCTCGACGAAGTACGCGGGGCCGAACTTGGAGCCGCCGAAGCGGGAGAGCCGCTCGGGGATGCGCGGGTGGTTCAGCTGGCGGATCACGATCAGCGTCAGGATGCCGACGACGGTGCCGATGCCGAGGATCTCGTCCCACAGGTGCCACATCCACGTGTCGCCGAAGATCGGCCAGTGGAACTCGGGGTTGAACGTCTGGCCGTACGCCTCGAACCACAGCAGGAAGCCGCCGAGGAAGCCGATCATGACCAGCCAGTGCGCCCAGCCGACGGTGCGGAACTTCTGCATCCGGGTGTGCGCGATGAACTCGACGATCATCTGCTTGAAGCGGGGGAAGAACGGGCGCCACCGGTCCGGGGCTGGCTGACCGATCTGCACTGTCTTCGCCATGGTCCAGGCCCCGCTCAAGAACGAGGCCCAGCACACGAGGCTGAGCAGTACGCCGATCGTGCCCAACGTGATCGTCAGGGCGTTCATGTCACGGCCTTTCATTTGACTTACAGCAGTCGCTACGGGCTAAGTTACCCGCCGGTAGCAAGCGGATCCAGGGTCGAGTGCAAGATACGCTGCCGGGGGTCCGGACGCGACGGCACAGGTCTTGTGACGTCCACCGTAATTTGTGCCCCTATCAGGGCCGATTAGCAGGTAATCCTAACTTCCCCGGATGACCTGCACGGGAGCGGGCTGGGAGGGGTCTCGTTACGTCGCCTCACAGTCATTGTTCTCAGGGCTTCCTCAGACTAGGATCTGCCTGTCGCACAGACTTTGCGTGCCTATAACAAGTTCTTTCCGGAGGGGATTCATCAGTATGAGAATGAAGAAGCTTGCCGCCACCGCGGTTCTGTCCATCGCGGCGCTGGGTGTCGGAGCGGGTACCGCGTACGCGGCGCCGGCCGCCCCCGCCGCGGACGGCATCAACTGGGCATCCAACGTGGAGGGCAAGTCGGTGGTCACCACCATCGACGCCGGCGCGTTCAAGGTCTCGGGCGACGGCAAGAACGTCGAGATCCAGGACGGCAAGGGCAACGCGGTCGTGAGCCTGCCGCTCGCGTTCCAGCTTTCCAACCTTCAGTTCCCGTACGAGCAGAAGGTCAGTGAGGACGGCAAGAAGCTGACGCTGACCCCGGTCTTCGACCTCGGCAAGGCGAAGCCGATCGCCGCCGACGTCCGCGCGGACAAGGCCATCGGTGGTATCGCCATCAAGGACATCGCCTCGCCGGAGGAGAACCTGATGGCGCAGGACACCTTCTCCTCCCAGCTTGCGGTTGCAACCGCGGCCGGCGGCCTGACCGGCACCATCATCGGTTGCATCGCGGGTGGCCTCCTCGGTGCGCCCACCGTGATCTTTGCCCTTCCGGGCTGTGCGACCGGCGCTGGCATCGGGGCAATTGTCGGCACCATTGCTGTTGGTGGTCCGACGCTGGTTGCCGCTGGCATCGGCCTGGCTCAGACGCTGACGGCGGCTCCCGGCACCACGATGTACGCCAAGTAAGAACCCGAAACGCAACAGCGGCCCGTCACCTCTTCGGAGGTGGCGGGCCGCTGTCGTTGGTTTGCGGCAGTGCGTCCGACCGGTCTCACGTTGGCGAGGCGCGGCCCGGTGCGCTGGCTCCAAGTTCTCGCTAGGAGAGTCCGGCGCCACCGGCGTTCGTCGCGATCTTGACGACGTAGCCGAACACGTCGAATGCGATGGGGAGAAGTTCCTCCATTGAATTTTCCTGTCTGTAGGCCGACTCGCGGGCCGGCGGCGAGTCCGACTGGTCCCCCCAGTCAGCTTCGTTGCCGGCGCGAAATTCTTTTCGTGCCAGCAACATCGGGCATTCTACCGGCTGGGTTATGCGAGTGGGGAGCCTCCCCGATATTGCGGGCGGCTGGATGAATTGCAATCGTGTAATTCACTATCGATGCGAACCATATTCATAAATGATTTCACCCGGCTCGGCGGGTGCCGCCCGCTCATCGCTCGCGGGCGCAAAAACCCGGTACGGAAAAGGTCGGGGTGAACGACCCCGGACCGCTCACCCCGACCCGTGTCGATGGGTGACGACGTGGCGTCAGTGGGTGTTGACCGACAGTCCGGGGTTCTCCCGGAGGATGGCGTTGATCGGTGTCGCGCCCACCCACGGGGCTTCGCCGTTCAGGAACGAGACCAGGCTGGAGACCACGCACAGTTGCGCGCCGGGGGCGCTGGCCACGCTGGTGATGCCCAGGGCCCGGGTACCGGTGACGAGGGGGCCGCCGCTGTCGCCCCCCAGGCCGCATATGTTCGACCCGAAGGTGCGCGATATCCGGTAACCGACGTCGACGACGAGGTCGGTGCTGGTGATCGTGCCGCATCTGTACCCGGACATCCGGCCGGACTTGCAGACCGGCGCACCGACGACGGGGTCGGCGGTACCGTCGATCGCGAGGGAACTCGCCCCTGGGACCCGGATCAGGTTGTTGCGGAACCGGTCGGCGGCGTCGCCGTCGATCCGGATCACAGCAAAGTCGGTGACGTCGTCGGTAACTGAGCGGGCGACCGTGCCGAACCTGTCCCCGAGGACGGCGCCATTGCGCAGGTCGTACACGACGTCGGCGTCCGGGGTGCCGGCGGTCGCGGGGTTCGCGACACAGTGTCCGGCGGTGATGTTGACCGCGTCGCCGGCCGCGTCGGTGCCGTTGAAACCGAGCGAGCAACGCTTCGGACCCGGCGGGTCCCCGACGGCGAAGGCGTCACCACCCTGTGCGGCGAGGCCGCCCGGTGGGTCGATCGGCGGCGGGGCCAACGAACCGAGGTCCGGAAGCGGAATGACGAGGGCGTCGCCGGCTGCGAGGAAGTCCGGCAGCTGCAGGCCAAGGTTCTGCGCGGTGTCCGAGACCTGTATCGCCATGCGGTTGTTGACCACGTCGATGCCGGCGGCGCCGATCAGCTCGGCCAGCGGGGCGGGCAGGGTGGCGACCCAGTCGTGGGCGCGGTTCAACTCCTCGCCGAGGGCGCGTTCGCTGTTCGGCACGTCCTTGACCAGGTATCCCTGGTCCACGACGGCCTTGCGGGCGTCGTCCTTGCCGGCGCCGTCGGCTAGACCGACCAACGGGTTTCCAGACGGGTCCAACCAGGCGCCGGCGAAAGCGTCGGGGTACTTCACTCGGAGGGTGTTCGCGAATGCGACGAGTTGTTGGCCGGTGTCGGCCTGCGTCAGGTACTGCTCGGCGGTCAGTCCGAGGTCGCGTTGGATCGCGGTGACCAGTTCGGGCGGTAGTGCTGTGGTGGCCGACGCGGCCGTTGCGGGTTCGGCGTGCGCCAGGGTGGGGGTGAGCAGGAGCAGGGCGGCTGAGCCGATGAGGGCGGCGCGGCGTGCGCGGGCGTGTCGCATGGGGATCTTCCGGTTCGAGGCATGCGGACTTGCCGCGGCGAATGCCTTCGACATTAAGCGGTGAAGATCCCTGGTGGATGCGGAAATCGGTAGGCAGAAATTGGCGAATCATCAGTCACCAGTTGGTGATTCGTGATCAACGACAGAAGGTCGGGGTGGACGGCCCCGTCCAGGCTCTCGAGGAGCCGGACCGGACTTTCCACCCCGACCTGTGTCGTGGGGGTGACGCGTGGATCAGAAGGTGCGAACCGACAGCCCCGGGTTGTCCGCGAGGATCGCGTTGATCGGCGTCGCGTACAGCGTCGGCGCGTCGCCGAGCACCGTGGTGATGACCTGGGCGATCTCGCAGAGCCGCATGTCGCCGACGTTGGACGCGCTGGAGATGCCCAGCGCGCGGGTGCCGGTGACCATGGCGCCGCCGCTGTCGCCCTGCAGGGCGCAGATGTTGGACGAGAAGCCGTGGTTGAGCGTCCTGGCGCCCACGCCGACGGTTAGGTTGACGCCGTTGATGGTGCCGCAGGTGAACCCGGTGGTCAGGCCGGACTTGCACACCGGCGCGCCCACGACGGGGTCCGCGGTGCCGGTGATGGCGACGGGGGCCGCGCCGGGCACCCGCACCAGGTTGTTGCGGAAGCGGTCGGCGGCGTTGTCGTCGATCCGGATCACGGAGAAGTCGTGGCCCTCGAGGTTGGACCGGGCGAACGTGCCGAACCGCTCCCCGAAGACGCCCTGCCCGCGCATGTCGAACGCGACGGAGGCGTTGGCGGTGCCGGCCGTGCCGCGGTTCGGGTCGCAGTGTCCGGCGGAGATGTTCACGACGCGGCCGCCGCCGTCGGTGCCGTTGAATCCGAGCGAGCAGCGGAAGGCGCCCGCGGCGTTCTCCGCCGCGTACGAGTCGCCGCCCTGCGAGGCTGCGCCACCGGGAGCGTCGATCGGCTGCGGACCCACCGAGCCGAGGTCCGGCACGAAGACGACGTCGACGGCCTTGAGGAAGTCCGGCAGCTGCCAGCCCAGGCCCTGAGCGGTGTTCTTGACCTGCATCACCAGTTGGTTGTTGACGATGTCCACGCCGGTGCCGCCGACCAGTCCGGCGAGCGGGGCGGGCAGCGTGGCGATCCAGTCGTGCGCCTTGTTCAGCTGGTCGCTGAGCGTGCGCTCG
This sequence comes from Rhodococcus sp. P4_C10, assembly GCF_056402135.1. NCBI lineage: Bacteria > Bacillati > Actinomycetota > Actinomycetes > Mycobacteriales > Nocardiaceae > Rhodococcus > Rhodococcus sp. P4_C10. The sequence continues at coordinate 270,176 of NZ_JBFUHZ010000006.1, forward strand.
CTGCGCGGCAGGTCCTTGACCCGGTAGCCCTCGTCCTCGGCGGCCTTGCGGGCGTCGTCCTTGCCCTTGCCGTCGGCCAGGCCGATCAGCGGGTTGCCCGACGGGTCCAGCCAGGCGCCTGCGAAGGAGTCCGGGAACTTCGTGCGCATGGCCTCCGCGAACTCGACGAGGCGCTGGCCGGCGTCGGCCTTCGCCAGGTACTGCTCCGGCGTCAGGCCCAGGTCGCGCTGGATCGCCGCCACCAGTTCAGGCGGCAGCGTCGCGGCGGGAGCGACAGTCGCGGCGGGCTCGGCCGGCGCCGCCTGCGCGAGCGCAGCGGTGGGGGCGAGCAGGAGCAAGGCAGCCGAGCCGATCATCGCGGCACGGCGCGCGCGAACGCTTCGCATGGGGACCTTTCGATTCGAGGGCATGCGGGTATGCCGCGACCGTGGTGCGGCCGAGGCAAATGCCAACGACTATATGGGGTGAGCGGTCGGTTGCATACCGAGAATCGGGAGCTTTCCAGGTGGTGGACGGTATTGCAGTTCCGCGCGCGGAAAACGACCGGCGCCGGTCGCGTCGAGGATTTCGAGCGATCGGCGCCGGTCGGCGTAGTCGATTGACGTCAGGGCGCGGTGCGCACCGACACGTTCTGCCCCAGCGCCGCATTTGCGTCGCCGATGATCTTCTCGATCGGGATGCCGATGCTCGCGGTTCCGCCGTCCGGCGCGAGGACGAGGTTGGCCTCGGTGCAGCTGGGCGCGCCGCCCGAGTTGGAACCGCTGGTGATGCCGAGGGCGCGGGTGCCGCTGAGGATCGCGCCGCCGCTGTCGCCGCTCAGGGTGCAGGTGGAACCGGCGAAGCCGCGGACCAGGCGGCTGGTGCCGTCCGCCATGAACAGGGGCGCGTCGACGCTCTCGGCGACGACGATGCCGCAGGTGAACGTGGACGTCTGACCGGACTTGCAGATCGGGGCACCGACCACCGGCCGCGCGGTCCCGGTGATGGTGACCGTGGTGCCGTTCGCGCCACGGACCGCCGGACGGTCGAGGCCCGCGCGAACGCCCTCGTCGTTCAGCTTGATCAGCGAGTAGTCGAGGCCGTCGGCCTGCTCACCCATGGCGGAGTGCGCGAAGTTGCCGATCTGGCGGCTGCGGGCGACATCGCCGTAGTCGGGAAGGTACACCGGCGACGCGGCGCCCGCGTTCGGGTTCTCCTGCTGCGGGTCGCAGTGGCCGGCGCTGATGTTGTAGGCCTGGCCGCCCGAGGCGACCGCGTTGAACCCGAGCGAGCAGACGCCGATCGAGGCCGGGTCGTCGATCTTGTCGAGCGGCACCGCCGAGGTGACGTAGGTGTCGCCGCCCTCCGCGCGGGCGTCGACGGGTCCGCCGCCGCCGGGGCTCAGCACCACCTTCAGCTGCGCGAGCAGAGTCGGCAGGTTCAGGGCGCGGCCGATCGGGCTGTTCACCACGTCGATCACGATCTGGTTGTCCATCACGTCGATCGACGTCGAGTTGATCTGCGACGACACGTCCCGGGGCAGGCCGAGGATCCACTTGTTCAGCTGCGCGAGCGAGTCCTCGAGGTGGTTCGCGGACACGGCCGCCATCTTGGTGGCGTAGCCGTCGTTCGCGACATGCTGCGCGGTCTCGGTGGTGGTGACCGCGACGACGGGGACGCCGTCGCGGCCGATCCAGGAGCCGGCGTAGGTGTCGGGGCGAGCCTGGCGCAGTCCGTCCGCGTAGCTGCCGAGCCGCTGGGCGAGCTCCGCGCGGTCGAGGTACTGCTCCGGCGTCAGCCCGAGGTCCCGGGAGATGGCGTCGACGAGCTCCGCGGGCAGTTGCTGGGCCTGTGTCGAGGGGGGTTCGTCCGGCGCTGCCTGGGCGATCGCGGTGACCGGGAGGAGCGTGGCAGAGGCCAGGATTGCGGCACGTAGTGCCAGCCGGAGACGCATGAAAACCCTTCGTTGCGAGCGGACGGTAGGTCAGCGCTCCACAGTACGGCACGAGGCCGAAGAGGATGCCGAAACCGCAGCTCAACGCGATATCGGCAATTTCTCGGCTATTCGGGCGTGGTGGCCGTGCAGGGTTCGTCGGCGGGCTTGCAGGTCGGTTCCGGCGGTTCGGTGGTGGTCGTGGTGGTGGTAGTCGTCTTGGTGGTGGGTTTGGTGGTCGTGGTCGTCGTCGGCGGCGCGGTCGTGGTGGTGGTCGTCCTCGTGGTGGTCGGCGGCAGCGTGGTGACGACGGTGGTGGTGATTTCGACCGGCGGAAGCGGCGCCGTCGTCGTGGTGGTGGTGGTGGTGGTGGTCGGCGCGACGGTGGTCGTGGTGGCGTCCACGGTGGGGAACGGCAGCGCCGAGGCGGGGGTGCGGCTCGGCCGCGGCGGGGTGGTGGTCGTGACGGCCGCGACGCTGGTCGACACGGGGGCGATGCGCGGGAGGGGTGTCTCGGTGGCGCCGCGGGGTATCAGGGCGAACCCGAGGGCGGCCGCGGCGGCGACCACGGCGATCGCGACCCCGACCCCGATCAGGACGGCGCGGTCGGGCAGGCCGCGGCGGGTGTCGCCGGCAGCCTCGGTCGCGGCCCCGGCCGCGGCCGCGGCGGTGACGGTGACCGCGGGTGCGGGTGCGGGTGCGGGTGCGGGTGCGG